>CAMNBY010000253.1 GCA_946533615.1 uncultured Clostridia bacterium | reverse complement strand
GTGATAACGACCTCGAAGACGAAAAACGCGACAAGCATATCGTCGTTCCACGAGAGGCTGAAATCATAGAAGCCGTGAATGAGCACGGGCACCAGCAGCGCCTTTATCAGGCATGACTTTTTCAAGCCCCCATCGCCCTGAGCCTCGGCGCGTTTCGCCATGCCGTAGAACCAGCCCATATAGATGCCATCTATCGCGTGACCGGGGACTGAGAGTATGCCCCTCATGACAGCAACGCCGACCGTCCCGCTCGAAACGACATAGACTATGTTTTCAAGCGTCGCGAAGCCCAGCGACACCGCCACGGAATAGACCACAGCGTCAAAGGTGTAGTCGAATTCCGGGGAGCGCCAGGTGCATTTTTTTAGCACAAAGAGCTTGCCGCCCTCCTCTGCAAGCGCCACCACAAGGAAGTTTTCGATTATGACAAACGCAAGCGAGCTCTCGCTGAGAAACTCTTTGAGGAAGGTCTGCGCGAGCACCTCGATGATCGCGGCCGAAACAGTGCTGAGAGCGCCCAGCGCGAACAGCTTCACCAGCAGTCCGAGGGGCTCTTTATCTATCTTGTCCTTGCTGCGGATATACATCATCAGCAGCAGCGCGGGCAGCACCGACAGCCCAAGCAAAAGCTTCATAGCTTTCTCCTTTCAGCGTAGTTCAGATCTCGTATTTTTTATAGAAATATCCGTCGCGGAAAACATAGGGGAAATCCGCAGGCAGCTTGATGTCTTTAAGCCTCGGGCAGTTGGCAAATGCGTTCTTCGAGATGACCTTCAGAGCCTTGGGCAGCGTGACCCGTGAAAGGCTCGTGCAGTTGTCAAACGCCATGTCGCCTATCTTTTCCACCCTGTCGGGAATAACTGCGTCCGTCAGGCTGCGGCAGTCCTTGAAAGCCTCGAAGCCGATGCTCTCAAGCCCCTGCGGCAGGGTGATGTTTTTAAGAGACGAGCAACCGTCAAAGACGCTTTCCTCAAGCTCAGTAAGGCTCTCGGGCAGCTCGATCGACACAAGCCGCTCGCACGCGCAGAATGCCTCGGGCTCAAGCTTTTCAACTCCGTCGGGAACGGTGAAGCTCTCGATCGAGGAGCAGCCCATGAAGGCCTGTGCGCCGATGCTGCGGCAGCCGTTGCCGACGCTGAATTCCGTGAGCTCGGAGCAGAAACAGAAGGCGCGGTAGCTTATGGCGCCTATCCTTCCCGTTACCGTGAAGGAGCTGAGCATTGGCGCCGAGTTGAACGCCTTGATGCCGACCTCCTCCAGGTCGCCGTCGATAACTATCGTTTCAAGAGAGGTGCAGCCGCTGAACGTGTCCTCGGATAACCGCCCGAGGCTTCCCGTTACGGTGACGTTCGTCAGCCTCGGGCATCTTGCAAAGGCCTCGAAGCCGATGCTCTTCACGCTGCAGTCAATGATGACGAAGCTTAGCTTTACGCACTTGCAGAATGCGTGCTCGCCTATCTCGAGGTCGCGGCCGTTGAGGCTGACGTGGGTCAGCTCCTCGCAGTCCGTGAAGGCGCCGCTCCCGATAGTCCTTAACGAACGAGGCGCCGTGACCTCTGTTATCTTCGTCCCCGAGAATGCGGCCTCGCCGATCGAGCTTATGTATCTCGGGAGCGGCGCCGAAGTCAGGTGGGTGCAGTTTCTGAAAGCGCCGTCGCCGATGTCCTCGATGCTTCCCGGGAAGCTGATCTCTGTCAGATGAGTGCAGCCGGTAAAGGCCTCGGCACCGATGATGCGGGCGCCGTTGGCAATGTTAAGCTCTGCAAGGCTTATGCACCTTGCAAATGCGCGGTAGCCCATTCTGTAAACTCCCCGCCCGAGGGTGAGGTTCGTCATTTTTTCGCACTCGAAGAAGGCCTGCGAGCCGATTGTGTGGACGCTGTCGGGAATGGTGACGGAGGTCAGCTTAGTACCGATAAAAGCTCCGCCGCCGATGCGCTCGACGCCATTCGGAATGTTGCACTCTCTAAGCTCTGTACAGCCCTCGAAGGCCGATTCCCCGATGCTTCTGATGCCCTCGCCAAGCTTTACGCTCGTCAGGTGCTTGCAGTTTGCAAAGGTGTTGTAGCCGATGCTCGTGACGCTGCTCGGGATAGTCACGGAGACGAGACCCGTTCCCGAGAAAGCCGCCTCGCCGATGGTCTTGACGCCCTCGGGTATAGTGACGCTTTTCAGGTCGCGGCATTCCGCAAAAGCAGCATAGCCGATGCTGCTGCCAGCTCTTGTCTGAGGGCTGCTCTTGCCCGGCACCCAGCTGCCGAGTATCGGAATGTTCACAGAAATCAGATCGGTGCCGTAAAAAGCGCCGTCGCCGATGTTAGATATCCCCTCGGGCAGGTCGATGCTTGTCAGGTGCGTGCCCGCAAAGGCCGACTCGCCGATGCTTCTCAGGGTCGAGGGCAGGCTGACGGAGGAAAGCGCCTTGCAGTCATAAAACGCTCTCTTTCCGATGGCGACCACGCCCTCGGGAATGATGACCGAGAGAATAAAGCTGCACTCACTGAACGCCTGTTCGGAGATCGTTGTCACTCCGAACGGGATAACTACCTCGGTCTCGTAGGTCTTGGGAGTATACTTGATAAGTGCCTTGTTTATTATCCTGAAATTGCTCATTGCGCGGGACACCTTCCTTTCGGCAAAAGTCGGATCGTTCAAATGTATTATACCATAATTCCCGCCGCTTGTAAAGCAGAAAAATCGCGCAGAGCAGACAGCGCTGTCAAAAGAAAAAGAAGAAAGAACAAGCAAGAAAAAACTAAGGTGTCGCCGACGGCGGATCTGTAAACTGTCCGCAACGCGGACACCTCTTTTATTCTTTATTCTTTCTTCTTTATTATTTATTCTTTTAGCGCAGGCGTCAAAGCTCTATCTCTGTGCTGATGCACTCGCTGCCGCTGAGGGAAGCCGAGAGGGCGTCGGGCTGGTGTGTGCCTGCATAAAGCGTGAAGCGCTTGCCGAAGATGCGGCGCGTGCCTTTTTCGTCAACGGCGGTGAAGCACTTTTCAGGCACAGAAATTTGTACAGTTACGCTCTCTCCCGAGCCAAGCGACAAGCGCCTGAACCCGCAGAGCGAAACGTTCTTTACGGCCTCTGCGGAATAATCCTTGAGGTAAAGCTCGATGACGTCCTCGGTGGGAGCGCCCGAGTTCTCGGCGGTGACATAGGCCGTGCCGTCCCTGTATTCCAGATCCGTCACGCGGACATCGCCGTAGGTGAGGCCGAAGCCGAAGGGGAACAGCACGTTCTCGGTGGTGTTGCGGTAGGTGCGGTCTTTCATTGAGTAGTCGGTGAAATCGGGCAGGCGCTCGGTACTCTCGTAAAATGTCACGGGCAGCTTTGCAGAGGGCGAAACGTCCCCGAAGAGCAGCTCCGCCAGAGCCTTACCGCCCTCCGAGCCGGGATAGAAAGTGTGTATCAGGGCATCGGGCTGTGACTCGGTGTTGATGGACGAACCCGCAGCGCAGACGATAACCGTGGGCTTGCCGAGGGCGGTGATGCGCCTTACCAGCTCGCGCTGGCTGTCGGGCAGCAGCAGGGTCTTTTTGTCGCCCGAGGAGAACTCGTTGCCCGTGTCGCCCTCCTCGCCTTCGATAGAAGCGTCGAGCCCCACGCAGAGCACAACGACATCGGCGCACTCGGCTGCGGCCTCTGCCTCGGCGTAACGGTCTCCCGCCACAGCCAGCACCGAGGATTTCTCCTTGTAGAGGTGACAGCCCTCGGCACAGATGACACGCCCCGCAAACCTGTCCTGTATACCCTCGGCAAAGGTGATGTATCTGTCGGCAGTGCCGCAGTAGTTGCCTTCAAGGGCTGCCCTGCTGTCGGCGTTGGGGCCGATGACCGCGATCGTGCCGAGCTTCTTCTCGTCAAGCGGCAGCAGGCCGTTGTTGCGCAGCAGCACCATAGAGCGCCTTGCACACTCCAGCGAGAACTGCTTGTTCTCGGGGCAGGCGGCAGTCTCAAAGGGGATAGAGTCATACTCGGTGCAGCCGTCAAACATTCCGAGGCGAATGCGCGTCCGCATAAGATGAACGCAGGCGCGGGTGATGTCCTCCTCGGTGATGAGCCCCTGACCGAGAGCCGCAAGCAGATTCACATAGGTGCAGCCGCAGTTGACGTCGCAGCCCGCTTTAAGTGCCATCGCCGCCGATTCAACAGCGTTCGATGTGACCTTGTGGTTCTCGTGGAAGTCGCGTATCGCCCAGCAGTCGGAAACGAAGTACCCGTCGAAGCCCCATTCGCGCAGCTTTTCCATAAGGTATTCACTGGCGCAGGCAGGCTCGCCGTTGACGCAGTTGTAGGCGCCCATCACGCCCTCCACCTTCGCCTCCTTTACAAGCTCCTCGAACGCAGGGAGATAGGTCTCCTCGAGATCCTTGGGCGTGGCCTGAGCATCGAACTCGTGCCGCAGAGCCTCGGGGCCGCTGTGGACAGCAAAATGCTTGGCGCAGGCGGCGGTCTTCAGGACTTCCCCATCGCCCTGCAAGCCCTTGACGTAGGCCTTGCCGTTCTCGGCGGTCAGGAAGGGGTCCTCGCCGTAGGTCTCGTGACCGCGTCCCCAGCGCGGGTCGCGGAAGATATTGATGTTCGGCGCCCAGAGAGTCAGGCCCTTGAAAATATCATTGTCTCCCCGCTTCTGATAGGCGTTGTATTTTGCGCGGGCTTCATCGGCGGTGATCTCCGCGACCCTGCCGACCATCTCGGTGTCGAACATCGCCGCGAGGCCGATAGTCTGGGGGAACAGCGTTGCCATTCCCGAACGCGCAAGCCCGTGTATACCCTCGTTCCACCAGTTATAGGCGGGTATCCCAAGACGCTCTATGGCCGGGGCATCATATCTCAGCTGCGAGGCCTGCTCCTCGACAGTCATTTCCGCGACCAGCGCCTCAGCACGTTCCTGCGGGCTCAGTGTCTTGTCAAGATATTTTTTCATAATTATCATCCTTTCGTGGGTGGTATTGTCGCTTGATATCATCATACTTCAGATCATCGCCTTTGTCTAACCATATTTTGCTGTTATTTTGCCGTTTTTTGCCGAGATTTTCTCCGCGATCACTTGCAAAGCGCGGAGAAGCGTGATATAATAAATATATCCGCACGGCAAGATAAGCAAGTTTTGAAAGGTGTGATCTTATGATACCGGCCCTGAACGGCAGACAGGAAAACATCGCCTATCCCGACGGCCACAGCGCCATAGTTTACGACAACGTGCAGTTCGAGGAATATCCGACGCACTGGCACAGCGCCATCGAGATCATCATGCCGCTCGAAAACAGCTTCACCGCCGAATGTGCGGGCGAGGTGTTTTCTCTTGCCGAGCGCGACGTTCTCATCATCCCTGCGGGAACGCTTCACAGGCTTGAGGCTCAGGAGGGGCGGCGGCTGATAATGCTCTTCGATCAGCGCTCCTTCGGCAGCGAGCCTGCACTGTCGCCGCTGAACGCCATGCTGCGTTCACCTATCGTGATAAACAGCACCGAGCAGGGACTCAGAAAAGCCGCGGGCAGCCTGCTTCGGGAGATATACAGCGTCCGCTCCGAGGGCGGAGAGCTCGCAGACACGGAGATACACATTCTTCTGCTGCGGCTGCTCTGCCTGATACACAAAAGCCACAGCACCTCCCGCGAGCTTCCGCACAGCGACGGGTTTTCGGCGGTGCTGAGGTACATCGAGCAGCACTACCGCGAGCCCCTGACCCTCGACGCCCTCGCCGAGGCCGCAGGCTAC
>CAMNBY010000252.1 GCA_946533615.1 uncultured Clostridia bacterium | reverse complement strand
GGGTTTCGCCGACTGCGGTCGGCGATTTAGGGGCGCTGCCCCTAAAAACCTCGCCAAGGGCTAAGGCCGCCCTTGGAACCGGCCAATTTGTCTACAGCGATGTGGGGGCAAAGCCTTGTTGGGGCGTTTTCCTCTTTCTCTATCCGGCTGACCCCCACCGTTTCGCGAGGACTATCCGGCATATTTCGCTGTTGTAAACGAGCTTGCGAGTGCTCACGCGGATCAAAAAACGCACCCGCGCCCGGGTCGCGGCCTGCGTGGTACACGCCGTGTACTTAGTCTTCGCCGAGCTTGAGGGCTTGCGAGATCTTGATCTTCGAGATCAGTCTGCCAAGAACTATAAAGCCCGTCAGCAGCATCAGCGCTATGATCGCGTAAAGCTTCAGGTAGTCGCTCCTGAGAGGAACCACCGTGAAGCCCGGCACCTGCTCCGCCGCCGTGTAAAGCGACTGGAACAGCGGCACATAAAGCCTGCTGGCTATGCCGCCGACGAAGATCGCCGTGAATATCGCGGCTCCCGAAACAAGCAGCTGCTCGTAGACGATCATCGCGATTATCTCGCCGTAGGTCATGCCCATCGCGCGGAGGATACCGAATTGCAGAGTGCGGCTCTTGATCGAAAGTATCCAGTAGATAAGGAAGCCGATGATGCACATTATCATTATTATGATGAAGCCGAGAGTCAGCGCGCCGTTCATGCCCTGGAGCATGGGGTCGGTCTTCTCGGAGATGAGCTTCTGCGAGCGGACGTTTATGGTCGTCGGGGTGATCTTGTGGTCTTCAAGAGACTTGTAGAACTCCTCGGTGGTGGTGCCGTCGTCAAGGTCTATCCACACCTGATAGGGCTCAACGGAGGTCATTACGCGGACATAGTCGTAGTTCATTATCGCAAAGTCCTTGTATGTGCCGTCCTCGGCCTGCTCGTAGGGGTTCATGGTCGGCCAGTATTCCACAAAGGCCAGCACCGTTGTCTCGAAGGCCTGATTTCCGCCCCAGCTGCACGACACGGTGTCGCCCAGCGACATTCCGTACCTGTCCCTGAACGAGCTTGAAAGGATAACGCCGGAGTTGTACTCGGCAAGGGCGTTAAGGTACTCGTTGATGTGTACGGGCAGCAGCCTGTCGTCGAACCAGCAGACCTCAGCGAAATCGTCGGGCTCGACGGTCATCAGCTTGACGTTGCTGGTGTATTTCTTGGAGTTCTTCTGATCCTGATAGTCGGCAAAATAATCCTCGCGGTCCTTGTTCTTTCCCTTGCCCTTGCTGACGATCGGCACTTCCATCTTGTCCGAGGTGAGGGTAACGCCGTCCTTGACAAAGACCTTTGCCGCGTGCTTCACGCCTGCAAGCTGCTCGAAGCGCTCGAACAGCGGCTCAACGTATTCGATGCCCGAAACGTCCTCGCTGTCGCTGTCATCTTCGGAGGCCTGCTGAGCCGCAGCCGCAGGGTTTGCCATGTTTGCGGGAGCCGCTGCGGCAGTAGTCCTGCTGCTCTCCCACTTTTCGGTAAGGGTAACATCGGCGCCCACGGCGTAGGAGACACGCTCCTCGGCGTTGCGGTTCAGGGCTCTGGCGGTGTTTGCAAAGAAGATGCCCAGCGAAACGGTTAGTATCAGGAATATCATCAGGAAGCGCTCGCGGCCGTTGGCGCCTCGCCCGATATTATTGAGCGACACATAGGCCGAGGGCGACCAGACTCTCCTGCCGAGGCGGGAGATAATGCGTATCAGCATCGGATATATCCTGATGAAGAACAGGGCAAGCCCCAGTATAAATGCGGTGGACGCGATGAACAGCAGGGGGTTGACTGTGGCTGTGGTGTCGGTCACGCCGCTCTCGATCAGCTTCTTCTGCTGGCGCTGATAGTAATAGAGCCAGCCCACAGAGCCGCCCACGAGTATGAAGTCAAGGCAGAGCTTCTCCCAGAGGGGGAAGCGGCGCTTTTTTGCCTTGGACTGCTTGTGCTCGACGATAGTGGCCTTTGTTGCGGGGACTATCGGCACCATGGTGGTGATAAAGAACACCAGCGCCGCAGCCGCAGCATAGAGGAAGGCCTCGCCTGTGAGCATTATCGGCAGAGACTTGCGGTTCACGAATTCAAGGAAGCCGTTTGAGGCACCCAGCACCCTGCAAAGACCCATGCCGGCAAAGGGCCCGATGACGGCCGTCGTCACTCCGAGCAGCAGGGACTCGAGCGCATAGATGAGCACGACCTGTCCCCGCGAGGCGCCGCGGCTCTTGAAAACGGCTATCTCGTTCTTTTCCTGCTCAACGTTCAGCTGAGAGACCATGAAGAGATAAACGATTATCATCATGATAACGGGTATCTGAAGCAGCCAGAGCACCAGCCTCAGCCTGTCGGCACGTTCGCCGTAGTCGGCAAGTATCTGCGCCACGGGAAGATTGAAGCTGATCTTGGCTTCCTTATAGGCGGCGGCCTGCTCGTCACAGGTCTTCAAAAAGCCGTCGATGTTGTTCATGTCCAGCTTCTGATAATCCATCGAATAGCGCTTGGACATGGTATTGATATTCACGGCTCCCGTGTCAAGTCCTGCGCCCAGAAGGGTATCATAGTCCATGAAGAGGGTGTTTGTATACTCGGTGTCAACGTCCTCTCCCCAGTAGGAGTCGCCGTCGCCGCTGTACTCGAAGGTGCCGACGATCTCGATCCTTGTGGTGATCTCGGGGCGGAAGACGTTGGCTATCTCGTAGATGTTTTCGGGGATAAGGCGGGAGACCTTGATGGCCTTTTCGGTGGCGATGACCTCGAGGACGCCGTCGCCGCGGATCCCCGCTTCGTACATACGGCCGCTCTTGAGCTTGATGTGGTCGCCGATATTCGTCATCGCGCCGAGGGTCAGCTTCGGCGGAGAGCCGGAGTCGTCAACGCTTGCCGAGGTCGCATAGAGGTACTCGTCGGCGATGTAGGTCTTGTCGTTTACCGAGGGGCAGTCAAGCTCCTTGTAGGAAGACTCGACCTGATCGCTGACCTTGCTTATCAGCTCGCGCTGCTTGGCGGCGGAAATGTCCATCTTGACGGCATAGGAGGTGTTATAGGCGCCGGGATAGATGTCGTTCTCTATCTGGAACTCCTCCATGTCCTTGACCAGCATACGCTGGAGGGACGCATTCATATATATTGGGATAGTGCTCATCATGGCGCTTGCCATGATAAAGCCCACGAGCAGGCACAGCACCATCCATTTGGTGTTCCGCATTTTGCGGAGAAGCAAAGTAAGCATCTGTTCTGTCCTTCCCGCGCTTTATCTCAGCACTATCTCGTCGCCCTCTTCGATACCCGAGACGATCTCTGACTGAGAGCCTGTCTTCAGGCCGACCTCGACCTCGACTGCGGTCTTTTCGCCGTCCTTCAGCAGATAGACCACCTTCTTGCCGTTCAGTGTCTTTATCAGGTTGTTGGAGACAACGATGGCGTCCTTGACGCTGTCCTGTATCAGGGTAACGTCCGCCAGCTGGCCGACGGAATCGGTGGGCAGCTCGCCCACAAAGCGGATATAGACGGTGTCGGGCTCGAAGTCGATGTCCGTGTCGTCCTCCTTGTCGTGGTCGTCGCGGTGCTGCTCCTTATACTCGATAAGGGACTGTGGGTTCATGAAGATCTTGCCTGTATAGTATGTCTCGTCGATGCGGATCTTTACCTCCTCGTCGATCTTGAAGGGGGTGGGATCCTGGGGCTTGATCGCGATATAGAAGCCTGTGGTGTCGATGACGGTGGCGATGGCCTGGCCTGTGCCGACGCTGTCGCCCACGCGGACATCGGAGATAGCGGACACGGTGCCGTCAACGGGAGCCCTGAGCACGGCGGACTCCTTCTTATCATAGAGCTTGTTGAGCTCGTTCTGGATAAGATCGACCTCGACCTGAGCCTTGTCGATCTCGGCCTGAGTGCCGCCCTTTTCGGCGGTGATGGTAACATTGAGCTGGGCTCTCTGCTTATAGAGCTCCTTTTCGGTTATCTGGTAGTCAACGTCAGCGGTCTCGAGCTCGCAGATGGGGTCGCCCTCCTTGACCTTGTCGCCCGCGTGGACATAGAACTTGCTTATGGTGCCGCCCTGCTTTTCGTAAACGAGGGTGAACTGCTTTTCGGCGGTCACGACGCCCGAGTTTGTGATCTTCTTTTCAAAGTCCTTGCGCTTGGCGGTGATCGTGGAATAAGTCACCTCGCTTGACTTTACGGTGGGAGGCGCCAGAACCTCCTCCTCGTCGGGCAGAAGGTAGCAGCCCGAAACAGAAGCCGCCGTAACTGCCGCAGCGGCTATCGCTAATATTTTTTTATATAAGCATCTCATAGGTTTTCTCCTTGGTCCGATACTGCAAGCCCGTCCGTCGGGCCGCACATACAATACATCACTATAATTATAGCAAACATCGGCGAAAATTTCTATATACACTATCACAAAAAAACAGCCCAAAATCTGTTAATTATAACCAAACGGCGGCGGCTTCCCGAGCCCGCGGAGCAGGCAAAAAGGGCGAAAACGTTTAAGAAAGCCGTCCCCTTCGCAGGCACAAAAAGCGCCCTCGTCGATCGCAGGCGAGGGCGCCGATATTCAGTATAAAATTACAACAAAGCTTTCAGGTGTTAGCTGTGAGAGGCGAGAGGTCAGAAGCCCTTGCCGGGGCGGTTCCTCTTTTTCGACCTTCTGTTAGGGCGGTCTCCTCTCCCACAAATCCGGCTGACCCCCACCGTATCACGAGGACTACCCGGCACATTTCGCTGTTGTAAACGAGCTTGCGAGTGATCTCGTGGATCAAAAAACCGTATCGCGAGGGAGCCCCGGCACATCACACAGTTGTGAGGCGGCTTCGCCGCCGCTCACGCGGATTAAAAAGATCAGGGCTGCACTTGCGTCAGGGTATAGCCGTCCTTCTCAAGAAGGCGGAGCAGTCCTTTTTCTCCCACAAAGTGCGCTGCGCCGACAACGAAGAAAACGTTCTTGCCGCTTTTTATCAGCTCCTCGGCCTTTTCCTTCATGCCCTCGTTGCGGTCGTAGAGCATGATCCTGTTGTATTCTTCAAACAGCTCTTTTTCCTCGTCGGTGACGGTCACGCCCAGCTCCTCCTGCATCTCGATGTGCTTTTCAATGTCGTTGGAGTCCTCGAAGAACTGGCGGTCGCCGGTTTTCCAGGCGGTGTAGGTGTCCTCGAGGCTCTGGATCAGGGCTTCCTTGTTCTCGAGCGTGTAGCTCGCGAGCATCATTTCAAGGATATCCTCAGGCATATTCATCAGCAGGTCAGTCTGGAACTCGGCGGACTCGACCTCAAAGATCTCCTTGCCGTCGTCGTGTGCCATCTGGAGAAGGTTCTTGTCTATGCCAAGGTCGCTTTTCAGCTCGGTCTCCCTCATGGACATCTCCTCGGCAAGGCTGCTGATGACCCAGAGCTTGCAGGGGGAGTAGTTGTTCACATCATAGCCGCAGGACTCGGCGTATTCCGCAAAGCTCTCGGCGACCTCGGGAGAAAGGTGATCCTGAAAGACCGTGCCGTCGTCGTAGTACATCTCCTTCATCTGCTTCATCGCAAGGGAGAAGTCGTCTGCGGCGGTGATGACGTCGCACTCGACCGCAAGCACGTCGGAGCTGTTATAGGCGTTCATTATTCTTTCGGGCAGCGGGTAGACCTCGTCCTTCAAAGCGTGCATCGAGCCCATGAATATCACCTTCGAGCCCGAGTCGGTGGTCAACTCCCACATAAGCGGCGTTACTCCCTGCTCGGTCAGGGCTGGCTCCTCTGCTGAAGAGGCATCGGTCTCGGAGGAAGCATCGGGCTCGGCGGGAGCAGTGTCAGGCGGCTGAGTCTCGGTCGGCTCGGCGGGCATCGTCAGGCTCGGGGCGGCTGCGGCAAAGGACTCCGCCGTGTCCTCGCTGCTGTGGGAGCTCGAGCAGCCCGAAAGGCACAGTGCCGAGGCAAGCGCAAAGCTGACCGCTGCTGAAAACAAGCGTTTTGCTGTCATGTTTCTCATTCTCCTAAAAACAAAAGCCTCTGTGAACCAGAGGCTAATGGTAACTGTCCTTCTGTTAATCGTCGGCGGCTTCCGACTCGACAAATCTTACGACATCGCCTACGGTGACAAAATCCTCGAGCTGATCCTCGTCGATCTCGATATCGTACTCGTCGCCGATAGCCATGGCTACCTCCATTATATCGAGGGAATCAGCATTAAGATCGTCAGCGATAGAGGTCTCCATAGTGATCTTCTCTCTGGGGTAATCCATCTGCTCGGCGATGATCTCACATACACGGTCAAAAATCATAAATGCTCCTCCTTTTCCGGAATATAATGACAGGCATCGGGATTGCCTATGCTGTGTTTATATTATAGCGGTTCTTTTGTGTTTCGTCAAGCCCTTTTTGGAAAAAATTTCTCTCACTGTGAAAAGAGCCTGCTCTGGGCGACAGCAAGCTGATCGCAGCGCTCGTTCTCGGGGTGGCCTGCGTGACCCTTGACCCAGACGAATTCGACCTTATGCTTATCGAGCAGGGCGAGAAGTCTTTCCCACAGGTCGGGATTGAGGGCGGGCTTTTTGTCGCCCTTGACCCAGCCCTTTGCCTGCCAGCTTTTTGCCCAGCCCTTCCGGACGGCGTCGATTATATATTTTGAGTCGCTGTAGAGCTCGACCTCGCAGGGCTCCTTGAGGGCTTCGAGCGCAGAGATGACCGCGGTAAGCTCCATGCGGTTATTGGTGGTCTGCTTTTCTCCGCCCGAGAGCTCCTTCTCGGCGGCGCCGAACCTTAATATTGCTCCCCAGCCGCCTGGTCCCGGGTTCCCCGAGCAGGCGCCGTCGGTATATATCAGGACTCTTTTCATATTATGCCTCTTTCCGTAGTGTTTTAAGGCAATACCGCACAACCATTGTGCGCAAGATGCGCAGTCAGATTTTTCGTCAGATTGCCTAAATTCGACGCAGGAAGGCTGACG
>CAMNBY010000251.1 GCA_946533615.1 uncultured Clostridia bacterium | reverse complement strand
CGTCGAATTTAGGCAATCTGACGAAAATCTCAGCTCAACTTTATTGAGCTTGCGCGCAATCTTGCGCACAATGGTTGTGCGGTATTGCCTTAGGACAACAAACGGATACCCGCGGGCTGCGGATATCCGTTTGATCGGTCTTTATGTGCCATCAGTTTTCGGGAGCGAGCGGCAGCTTCTTTGCGTCCTCGATCGTCTCGGCAGGGTTCGGGTACTGGCCTATCACGCCGTTGGGACCCTTGACCTGCACCAGCTTGACGTTGTGGCCATCCTCTATACTGAAATATACATAGTAGTCGGCCTCTGTCCTGCCATCGTCGAAGTATGGCTCCATCGCGTCGATCACACTTTGCTGTAGCATATCGCTGCGGTCGTACTCCGAGAGCTTTTTGCCGTAGCGCTTGTACTTGTAGCCGTCATAATAGTACTCCCAGAGTGCGTCGTTTATCGCGTTGTAAACTTCTTTCGCCTGCCAGTTGGCGTCGTTGAGCTCACGGCGATCAATGTCGTCGATTATCAGGGGAGTGAAGAACGGGTCGAAGTCGCCGTCGAACTCCTGTATCTCAAGATCCTCGCTGCTGACATCACCGTAATCGTAGAATTTCAGGGTCGCTGTGCCGACCTCGTAATCCTCGATGATCGGAGTTGCCTCAACGGTCTCGAGGCGTCCCCACGAGGTAGTAACGCTCAGCTTTACGAGAAAGTCGTCGATGCCTTTCTCCTCCATATCATCTACCCACTCGTCAACGTTGTCCTTGAATCTGTCGGTGCATTTGAGGGTGCTGTTCTTTTTGACGGCGGTCAGGAATTTGAAGACGTCTATCGTGAAGGTGTAGGTGCTGCCGTCCTTTTCATAGTTCTTCATGTACTTGGCATCAGTGTCGTTGAGCAGCTCCGCCAGCACCTCGGGCGCCTTGTCGTAGTTCTTGGCGAAATACTTTTTCAGAGACTCGTCGGCTTCGTCGTTGTTTTTCAGCCCCTTGATTATGTCCCTGTCGCAGAATATCTCATAAATATCCTTGTAATCACCCTTGGTTTTTTCCTTGTCCTCTTCGGTCTCGATGTTGTAGTCCTCAAGGTAGCTGTTGCCGAACCGGTATTCAATGCGATCCTCGTCGAAGCGGAACTGGTATATCTCTGCCAGCTGACCGTATACAACGAAATCCTTCCCCGTGCCGTAAACAGCGGCGAAGCCCGTGGTCTTCCAGTCATCGACTATGTAGCCGTACTTATCTTCGATGTGCTTCTTGTACTCCTCCTCGTCGGCGTAGTCGGAGATCTCCTCGCGCAGCACATTCTTGCAGAAGTCGTACATCTCCTCGTAGTCATAGACCATCTCGCCGTCTACCTTGAAGCTCTCGGACCTGATGGTCTTCCCGAGCGCGGAAACAACGGCGTCGCCGGGCTTCACGAACACAAAGCGCAGCAGTATGAAAACCACCGCCGCCACGATCAGCAGGCCTGCAAGTATCAGCAGCACAAGCTTCGTGGGGAAGCGCCTCTTCACCCTGACGGCTGACGACGCAGCGGGAGCGTCATTGGGCGGCGGAGTCACGGGCTCGTGATAAGAAAAGTCTCCTTCCGGTCTTCTGCCGCTGTTTGTTGGCGCCGTCCTGTCTTCCGCAGGAGCAGGCATGGGAGCCGCGCTTGCGCTCTGGCCGCAGGCAGGACAGAAGGCGGAGTCGTCGGGCAGCTTGAACCCGCATTTTCTGCAAAACATATTTTATCCTCCTTTGCAAAAGGCTGTTTGTTAAAATGAAATGTATATGTATATGATAATTTATATTTAATAATTTGTCAACCGCTTTTGGAAGCTTTTTAACAAAATTTCTTTTTCGCAGGGCTGAATAAAAGCGCCTCGTCGGGCAATAATAACACCACAGGACGCGAGTCGTCCTTCCGCAAAAACGTTTCTCATGAAAGGAGAGAACATCATGCTTGACAGGATAGCGCTTTTTCTGTTGGTGGTCGGCGGTGTGAACTGGGGCCTTGTGGGGCTCTTCGAGTTCGACCTCGTAGCCTTCCTCTTCGGGGGCTCAACTGCCGTGCTCAGCAGGATAGTTTATGTACTCGTGGCGGTCTCTGCCATCTGGTGCATCTCGCTGTTTTTCAAGGACAGCGAGCTCATCGAGTCGCGGCAGCACGATCTTTGAACCCGCTCTGCGGCGTGAGGAAGGGGAGTCGCAGAGCCTGCCCTTCCTACCCGACGGGGACTGCATCGGGAGCCGCAGACCGAGCGGCTTCCTTTCCTCGCGCCGCAGGGGTACATATCCCTGCTTTTTGTTATATGAATATATTGTCCCGAATGTTGACATTTTATCCTTTTGGCGGCTTTCGCGTGCTTTTTCTGCGGTTCGATGCTTTCGTGCGCGTTTCGTGATATTTCGTGATAGTTTAATGATAGTCAAATATTTTTGAGCCTGAAAAATATCCCGCCGAGAGCATCAAAGCTGATTTTTAGGGGATTTGTCCATAAAGGACGGTGCTGCTTTGTACAATGCGCCGAAAAAATTTTGCGAAATTCTAAATTTCCGTGCAGCTTCTTGACATTTCTATGCAAAAATATTATAATGATTATGGTGTTAAGCACAAACATTTTTGTTTGACTTACATCCGTTTTGTTGTCTCCTTTCTTTTGTTCTACACATAGTTTTTTTCATTTTGTTTTCGCAGGGCATCGTGTCCTGCCTTTTTTTTGCCCTGTTTTAGAAAAAATAATAAAAAACACTGGACAACCATAGCCAAATATGGTATAATTGTTTATATATAAAATATGAAATATAAAAGGAGCTGTATTTATATGAGTCTATCGGTAGATACCGCCTTTAAGTGCAAGGGCATCGACTGCGTAAGACTGGAGGCAGGCAGATATTTTGCCGTTGTTTCGCCTCTGACGGGAAGCAGCGTGCTCAGGCTTTTTGATACTGAAAACAATATCGAGGTCTTCCGCTATTCCGAGGACTGCTCCCTCAGCAGGTATAACAGCGCCCGCGAGATCTGGGGGCTCCCTACCCTTTACCTGCCGAATCGCTTTGACGGCGGAGTGCTCAAAACAGGCGACGCCACCTATCACCTGCCTGTGAACGAGACCCTTTTCAATAACCATATCCACGGCTGGGCACACAAGAGAGCCCACAAGCTCGAGACCGCCGAGGTGCAGGGCGACAAGGCCGTCTGCGTCACCTCTTATACATTTGATAAGGACGACGAGATGTACGACTGCTTCCCCGTGGATTTCAGGCTCACCTACAGGTACGAGCTTTCCGAGGCAGAAGGTCTGAAGCAGACCCTGACCCTCGATAACCTCTCGGACAAGAGGCTGCCCGTTTCGCTCTGCACACACACCTGCATCAATGCGCCCATGACTCCTGGCGGAAAGCAGTCGGGGCTTCGCCTGACTGTCCCGATCGGCGAGAAGTGCGAGCTAAACGAGCGCTGCCTGCCTACCGAAAAGCTGCTGCCCCTTACATACAAGGATCTCAGATACAAGAACGGCTCGATGCGTCCCGTGCTGCACCAGATCAACAACGATATGTACACTGCGGCTGAGGGCGAGCTGGACGGCAAGCCCTTCTACGGCGTGACCGTCACCGATAAGGATACAGGCAAGCGTGTCTGCAACGAGGTCTCGAAGGAATATAAGTTCTGGAATATGTGGAACGACCGCGGCGGAAACGGATATTTCTGCCCCGAGCCGATGACCGCCATGATAAATGCCGCAAACCTCGGCCTCAAGCCGGACGTCAGCGGCCACAAGGAGCTTAAAAAGGGCGAGAGCTTTGAATGCTGGCAGAGGTTCTTCACTCTGGCATAAAAGGCTGTTGGGAGGAATAGAAAATGCCGTTCGGCATTGGCGGAGAGATCATAAGGCACGTCGCCACGGACGCAGCCGCTGAGGCTGCGGGTCTGCACAAGCAGAACGAGGAAAAGAAAAAGTGGGCAGCCATATTTGCGGTCTTTGCCCTGCCGAGCCTGCTGATAGGCTGGCTGAGGCGCGAGTCCCTGAAAGATGCGGATCTTCTGGGCGGCAGAGCCACTGTCGAGCGCTTTATGCACACAAATGTCACCGCTCTGCTTGTCGCAACGCTCTTTGCTGTTATTTTTATAATAGTATGCTTCAAGACATGGAGAGGCAGGCGCAGCTCTGTGTATCAGCTGCTATTCACCGCCGGAGCGGCCGTGATAATAGGCTTTACGCTGTTCACCTCGGCAGGCGCCGTGAGCAATATAAATTCCGAGCTGAAAAGCCCGAGTACGGTGACGGTGGAGGATTACGTCCTCTGCACCCGCGGCAGCGACTGCATACTCGCCTTTGACGAGGCAGGCAGCTCCGACAGCATAGTGCTGGTGATACCCCGGGAGAAGTTCGACGAGCTCTCGAAGGGAGAGCAGCTCAATGAGCGGGCGACCTCCCGCACCTGGCGGCTGATACAGGAGTCCGAGTATACGAGCTACGACGACCCCGTGCTTTACGGCTCTCCTCTGGAGATCACCTACTTCCGGCATTCGCTGATCTTTGACAGCGCAGAGCTCAAATGATTTCGGTATTAATTAATGCAAATTAATTTATATACATATCTTATGAAAGGTGGAATTTCAATGAAATTCGGTTTCTTTGATGATGTTAACAAGGAATACGTCATCACCAACCCGAGAACTCCCTATCCCTGGATCAACTATCTCGGAACACAGGAGTTCTTCTCGCTCATCTCCAACACCGCAGGCGGCTACAGCTTCTTCAAGGACGCCCGCCTCAGGAGGATCACCCGCTACCGCTACAACAACGTTCCCGTTGATATGGGCGGAAGGTATTTCTACATCAATGACGGCGAGTGCGTATGGTCTCCCGGCTGGAGCCCTGTAAAGACCGAGCTTGACAGCTATTCCTGCCGCCACGGCATCGGCTATACTGTCATCAAGGGCGAAAAGAACGGAGTTTCCGCAGAGGTAAGCTTCTTCGTTCCCCAGAATTTCAACGGCGAAGTTCAGAAGATGGTGCTCAAGAACACCTCTGACAAGCCCAAGAGCTTCAAGCTCTTCTCCTTCCTTGAGTGGTGCCTCTGGAACGCCTCCGACGACGGCGAGAATTTCCAGAGAAACTTCAATACGGGCGAGGTCGAGATCGAAGGCTCCACCATCTTCCATAAGACCGAATACAAGGAGCGCCGCGACCACTTTGCGTTCTACACCGTAAACGCC
>CAMNBY010000250.1 GCA_946533615.1 uncultured Clostridia bacterium | reverse complement strand
GGCGTCAGCCTTCCTGCGTCGAATTTAGGCAATCTGACGAAAAATCTGACTGCGCATCTTGCGCACAATGGTTGTGCGGTATTGCCTTAACAGAAAACGAAACAGCACTTCCCGCAAAGAAGTGCTGTCTTTATTATTCCTTTTCCGATCTGCGGAGCGCGAGCGTGCCCTTGACTATCATGTACACTGCCGCAGTGAGCGTGATGGCTGCCACCGCAATGCCTGTCATTGAGTTTGCTGTTCGGCGGAAGTCGTCGTCGGCGCCGTTGCTGAAGGTCGCGAGCATCGAGGTCTGGAGCGAGTACATCGACATCACGGCGCCCACGAAGGCCACGGCCTTTGAGGCCGAAAGAATGACGCTGATTTTGCGGTGGAAGTGCACCACGTTGACTATCGCGAGCGTGAAGATATAGAACGTGTACGCCGCCGAGAGAATGACGAGAGTCTGTGAATACTGGTTCGCCTTGTTCTGCTTTACCATCTGGACAGCCATGCCGCCCATGGTAATGTTCATTGCAAAGAGCATGACGCCGCAGGTGCGGTATGTCCGCCACTCGTGCTGCTTGTCGGAGGCTGTGCGGCTCTTCCTGACTCTGCGGGTAAGGAAAAAGCGTATCATCGCGAACACCAGATAGTAGATGCCGATCGAGATCAGCCACGCAGAATGGTAATAGAGCCCCGAGCCGCCTTTGACCGCTGCGTAGAGCAGGTCGAAGCAAAGCCCCGCGTAGAGGGCTGTTTCGGCGCGGAACTCGCGGCTCTCGAGATAGCGGGCAGTATAGCGGTTGCGCCGCATCAGGGCTTTCACTCCCCTGACGAGTGCAAGCTCGTCGCCTTTTGCAAGCTCTCTCAGCCGCCTGACGATGCCCTTGAAATTCACCGCCGTCACGGTCAGCGCGTATGCCGAGATCAGGTAAGCCGCCAAAGAGATCGGGTGAGTCTCGCTGAGGCTCGAAAGCGCATAGACGATCAGCGGAGCTGCTATCACGTCGATAAGCAGGATAAGCTTATAGGGCAAAAACAGCAGGGCTTTCAGCTTTCGCACCGCTTATTCTCCCTGCTCCAGCTCACTGCTCAGGCGGAGTATCTCGGGGGCGGCCTGCGCCCTCGCTTTTGAAAGCACACGGTCATGGACGGGCTTTGCCAGCACCATCATCGGAATGCCGACCACGGCGATCAGCGACCCGAGGATATACTGCTCCCAGACGAGGAAGCAGCACATTGAGAGGCCGAACACCAGCACCCCGACGATGCCGAGGATGAGGCCTGCTGTCTGCGCTTTGCTCTCGCAGGAGGAGTCAAGCTTTCTCAGGCGCTCGAGCTTGTTCTCGGCGGCCTGCTCCTGCTGCTCCTTCGGCAGATACTTCTCGCGGATACGGCTTACCTCTTCGTGGCGCTCTGCGGAATAATTATAGTTGAATTTATTGTCGGTCATAATACTGCTCCTTTCTTTAACGAAACGGTGAAGGTGCTGCCCTTGCCGACCTCGGACTCGACCGAGATCTCGCCGCCCGTTATGTCGATCACGCGCTTCACCAGAGCCAGCCCGAGGCCGTTTCCCCGTGCGGCGTGTGAGGTGTCGCCCTGATAGAATTTATCGAAGATATGTCTGCCCGTTTCGGGATCGATGCCGCAGCCCGTGTCCGAGACCGAGACAGTTACCCTGTCGCCGCTCTGCTTCAGCGTAAGGCCGACGGTGCCGCCCTCCTCTGTAAACTTTATCGCGTTGGAGAAAAGGTTGTTCCACACCAGCGACAGCAGCTCGGGGTCTGCTGAGATCATCACGCCGTCCTCGATGTCGGTTTCGATCTCTATCTTCTTGCGCTCCCACTCGTTCTCAAATTCCAGCAGGCAGGTGCAGAGCTGCTCGCTGAGGTCGAAGCTGCGGCTCTCGGGGAAGATCTGCTGGTTCTCGAGCTTGTTGAGCTTCAGGATATTCGTTATCAGAGCTGCCAGCCGCTTTGTGGCGTCGCTGATAGCTGCGGCATATTCAAGGCGCTCCTGCTCTGTCAGTGACTTCCCTTGCAGCAGGGTCGAATAATTCTGTATCACCGCCAGCGGGGTCTTCATCTCGTGGGAGACATTGGAGACGAAGTCTGTGCGCAGGGTCTCGACGCTTCCGAGCTCGGCTGTCATCTTGTTGATATAGCTTACGATCTCGTTATACTCCGCCATTCCCGAGAGCCCCGAGATAGGCTCGATGCGGGTGCTGAAATCTCCGCCCGAGATCTTCTCGAGCCCGCGTGTGATGCGCCTGATGGGACGGTCGATGAAGAGCTTACGCCTCACCGTGTCAAAGCACCACATCAGCAGCGTCAGCAGCAGGACGTTCCCGAAGGTGGCAGGCGCTGCCCGCCTGATGTCGTCCTTCGAGAACTCCATGAACTGGAAGAACAGTATGAACGAGCAGGTTACGACAAATGAGATCAGCAGGAAAAAGACGACGAACTTATATATTCCTGCGAGGCGCTTGTTTTTCATTTCAGCACCGCCTTGTAGCCGAGGCCGTGGACGGTGACGATCTCAAAGTCCTCGCAGCCCTCGAACTTCTCCCTGAGCTTTCGCATATAGACGTCCACCGAGCGCAGCCCCGAGGTCGCCTCGATGTCCCAGAACTCGTTCATCAGCTGTGAGCGGGTGAAGGTCTTTTTCGGATAAGAGAGCAGCTTATACAGAAGGTTGAACTCCCTGACGGTCATCGGTATCTCCTTGCCTGCGAGGGTGCAGCTCTGCTCGTCGGCGTTCATAGTCAGGCTCCCGACGGTGAGCACCTTCGACGCGCTGAGGTTCGCTCTTCTCATGATGGCGCCCAGCTTCAGCAGCAGCTCGTCAAGGTTCACGGGCTTCACGAGGTAGTCGTCTATCCCGAGCTTATAGCCGCGCTGCTTCGAGCTCATGTCGTCCCTTGCGGTCATAAAGATTATCGGTATCTCGCGGTTGAGGCCGCGGACGGTCTCGGCGAACTCGAAGCCGTCTATCTTCGGCATCATGATGTCCGAGAGTATCATATCAAAGTTCTGTCCGTACATTTCGTTATAGGCGCTCTGGGCATCAAGGCAGCCCACGGCGTCGAAGCCGTTCTGTTCGAGGAACTTGCAGAGTGTCATATTGAGCTCTCTATCGTCCTCGACCACAAGTATTTTTACCATAATATCACCGACCTTCCCTGATATAAATATTATCACAAAAGCGCGGGGATTTCAATGCTTCCTCCCTCATTTTAACATTTCTCAAACATCTTTTTTTAAGCCGCGTGAGCACTCGCAAGCTCGACCCGGGCGCGGG
>CAMNBY010000249.1 GCA_946533615.1 uncultured Clostridia bacterium | reverse complement strand
GTCATATTACCCAAATTCTCCTTGACGTTGCGTAAAGCGAAGTGAACTTCGCTTGCAAGCCTGCGTCGAATTTAGGCAATCTGACGAAAAATCTGACTGCGCATCTTGCGCACAATGGTTGTGCGGTATTGCCTTAAATAAAATTTTTATTTGAAAATCATTGATGAAATGCACCCAACCCTGAAAGGGAGGGGTATTTATTACGGAAAGCGAAAAACGCACGGCAATGCCGACGCGATCAATACAAGACATTATTAGGAGGATGCTTAAAATGCCCACAAAGCTTAACATGACCCCTGATCAGGCATACTGGACAATGAAGGAGTACGAGAAGAAAGACGACATTTCGGGAATGGTGGACTTCGTCTGCGACCTGGCTGCGAGCGACGCCGAAAAGGGCGATAATGCAAAGATCCTTATGATCGACGGAGTGACCAAGTATTTTGAGGGCCTTGCAGAGCTCAATAACGGCGAGATCGACCCCAAGAGCAAGGACATTGTCGCAAGGTACCTGTTCGATGTGCAGAAGAGGCGCGTGGACAGCGTTATCGGGCTTGAATGCGAGATAAACCGCTGGGAGGAAAAGATAAAGAACGGCGAGGTCAAGGAGGTCGCTCTTGTCAAGGACGATCCCAAGCTCGTCCGCGACCTTGCAAATGATGTAGTCGTGTTCAAGACGCCCACAGGAATGGAGGCAAACGTTACCCTCACCGCCTTGAATTGCCTTCTGAACGCAATGGTGCCCGCAAACGACGTCTGGAAGAAGGAATTCAGAGAGGGCGAGTTCAGTGACCTTTCCCAAAGAAAGGACGGACCGCTGATCGAGAGCATTGTCGCCGATAACAGCTATAAAAAGAGCCCCGAGGAGGCTCTGAAAATAGTGCAGAAGATCGACGTGCCTTCCGTCAAGGGCGAGAAGTCGGCGTTCTACATCGACAGGACAAGGGGCTTTGAAAATGGCAAGCCCATCTTCACGAAGCTCCCCAAGAAGATCGAGGAGATGATGGCTCTCAAGACCCCCGAGGCGGTCGAGGCAAAGAGGGACGAACTGCAAAAGAAGCTTGATGACATCAAGCTCTGTGAGGAGGCTGCACGCGGCTGCGGCACAAGAGGCAAGCAGCTCAAGGCTTCCATCGAAGAGACCTCCAAGGACAGCACCATCGCCCGGAACGATAAGTTCCAGGAGATGTGCTCTATCATCGACAACCTCTCGAGGATAGGCGTTGACTATAAGATCAGCATCGGCGGCAGCAGCAAAATGCCTACAAACGTCATCATGCACGAGTTTATCAATAAGGATCTTAAAAAGCTCAAGCAGCTTGAAAAGGAGATCGTCCCCGAGCTTGACGAGATCGAGGATCAGGCAGAATTTGATAAAGCCGAGAAGATGCTCAAGGATATCAAGACCTTCACCGATAACGAGTCCAAGAAGATGAAGAGATTCTCCGAAAACCTTGGAGGCGGCTCGCTGACTGTTCTGTCCCGCGAGGTCAACAAGGACCTTGACTTCCTGAATAAGCGCTCCGAGATGCTGAAGGAGGAGCCCGCCGCCGAGGCCGAGACCGTGGCCGAGGCCGAGATCGAGACCCCCGAGGATAAGGCCGAGCGCATCGCGGACATGATCGACGAGAAGGTCGGTATGTACGAGACCCGCCCCCAGACCACCGAGACCGACAAGATGATAAACGAAGCCGCAACGAAGGCGGCCTACACCCTTGCAGCCTACGCAAAGGACGACCCCGCACCGCTTACTCCCGCCGAGCAGATGTCCGTGAGAAAGGCAATGGCTGCCATGGCCTACAGCGACTTCCTGCTCACCGACGCAGGCGGCAAGATCTACGACAAGATGGTCGATCAGGAAATGACCCCCATGGAGTACGACCGCTTTGTTATCAACAAGCTTGCCAACAGCCCCAAGTTCATCAAGGCTGCGTCAAACATCACCCACGACAGCATCGTGGACTTTATGACCGACATGAAAGCGGGCGTGAAGCTGATGGAGAAGTACGGCTTCGAGCGCACACAGAAAGGCCCCGAGGTCACAGAGCCAAGGGCTGCCGCCAAGGATATGCAGAAGACAAACGACAAGGGCCCGATGGGAATGTAATATCAGAATAACGAAAACGCCCTCGCCCCGAAAGGGACGGGCGGCTTTTCGCGTTTTATCAGAAAAAGGAGATACATTTTGGAAACAGAAAACAAAAGCACTTTCAGAAAGATGACCGACAGGCTCTACGGCGGCATCGGGCTCAGCTGGCCGATGGTGATCATACTCGCCGTGGCCTCAGCCGTGATAACTGCGGTCTTCCTCATCGTACCCGTGTTCAAGGACACCTCCTTCGAGCGAATGGGCGTTCAGCTTGAGGCGTGGTTCTTCATCGCGATCTTTATAATGCCGAACTGCAAAAGCGCAGTAGACTCGGCGCTCAAGACCTTCGTCTTCTTCCTTATCAGCCAGCCGCTGATCTATCTTTTCCAGGTGCCATTCTCGGACATGGGCTGGTCGCTCTTCGGCTATTACAAAAACTGGTTCTTCTTGACGCTCTGCACCTTCCCGATTGCCTTTGTGGGCTGGTATATCAGAAAGCGGAATTGGCTCGGCACGCTGATAATCGCGCCTGTTCTCGCCTTTCTTACTGTCGTTGGCGCGGGGGCTCTCCGTG
>CAMNBY010000248.1 GCA_946533615.1 uncultured Clostridia bacterium | reverse complement strand
TTCAAGGAGAATTTGGGTAATATGACGGAAAATATGCAAGCAGATAGCGTGCAAAGGCGTTAGCCGGTGGTTGTGCGGTGTTGCCTTAAAGCAATACCGCATGACTATTGTGCGGTATTGCCTTAAACAGGATATTATGCAGCCAAGCTGTTGAAAAGAGGGGAAAAGATGAAGACCATCACTGTCAGGGCACTTCCCGAAAATCTGGACGAAGTCACAGCCTTCGTGACCGACGGGCTTGAGAGTATCGGCTGTTCCGAAAAAACAGCCTTCCAGATCTCGATGTCGGTCGAAGAGGTGTTTATAAATATTTGCAGCTATGCCTATCCCGACGAGCCCGGAGATGTCACCGTCAGCACGGAATATGACGGCGGCCTGCTGCGCATGGTCGTCACGGATACGGGAAAGCCCTACGATCCCCTCGAAAGGCCCGACCCCGACCCCGACAAGAACGCCGAGAGCGACCGGATCGGCGGCCTTGGGATATTCATGACCAAAAAGAGCATGGACAGCGTCAGATACGAGTACAGGAACAGCACGAATATCCTGACGCTTGAAAAGAAACTGTGATACACCATCGGCAGAGGTGAAATATGAAAAAACGCAGATTGATGATACAGGTCTCGGTGCTTGTCTTTGTATTCTATGTGCTGGCAGGAGTGCTTGGCACCATACTTGTTTACAAGAGTGCCACCCGCACATACCTTACCGCCAAGGACGATATGATAAGCCGAGACATAAAGAAGATCAAAAAGGAGACCGCAGGCTTTGTTGCCTCGAATTGGCTGCTCGACTATGCACCAAACCACGTCGAGGAGATCAGCAGCAACTACAAGTTCGCCGGCTCGGGTACGTGGGAAGCGTTTATTGAAAGGATGCCCGATACCGATTTCAGCTACAATAACGAACAGGTATACGACGCGATAGAGGAAGGCGCTAACGAGGAAGAAAAGGCCGACATTGCGGCGGAGACCTATTCCACGATCTCGTTTGCGTTAAACTGCGACCTGATCGACCTCGGGTACGGCAATGTGTTCCTGATCGGCGCAGGCGAAGATCTTGGGTTTGTCTACTATCAGGCGGAGGAGTACGACACCATAGACGATGCGCTGTATGAGGAGAAGCCTCCGAAAAACGACCCCATGGAGCTGGGATATGTCATAGACTACGATCTTGAAGAGCACCCCGGCCTCAAGGAAGCCATGGCCGCCGCGACGGACGACGTTATCTTCGAGACCTATACGGGAAGCATCGGAAAGCTCGGCTTCGAGAACCACTACACCGCCTACTGCCCGATCATTTATAAGGGCAAGGTGCAGGCCATCATGGTGCTTGACTATAACTGGGACGAGTTCCGCAGAGAGCTCAACAGCGAGATACAGCTGATGATCTCCCTGATGGCGGCAGGCATGATACTTTCCTGCGCTATCGCGATACTGCTTATCAGCCGCGTTGCCGTAAGGCCGCTCGCTCAGCTGCAAAGCGCCGTCAACGAGTACAGCGAGACCAAGGACAGCGCCAAGGCTGTCGAGAACATCGGAAGGATAAAGTCGGGCAACGAGATCGGTATGCTCGCACAGGATGTTTCGGCGCTGACGGTCGAGATCGAAAGCTACGTCAGGGAGAACATGAAGCTTGTCGGCGAACGTGAAAGAGTTGCCGCCGAGATGGACCTTGCAAGGAAGATACAGGCCGATATGCTCCCGAGCGCCTATCCCGCCTTCCCGAACAGGAAGGAGTTCGACATCTACGCCACCATGACTCCCGCCAAGGAGGTCGGCGGCGACTTCTACGACTACTTCCTGATAGATGACGACCACCTTGCAATGGTGATCGCCGACGTTTCGGGCAAGGGCGTCCCTGCCGCAATGTTCATGATGATGTCCAAGATACTGATTCAGAACTTTGCGCAGATGGGACTGCCGCCTGCAAAGGTCATTGAAAAGGCCAACGACGTCGTTTGCCAGAACAACGAAGAGGAAATGTTTGTCACCGCCTGGTACGGCGTGATGGAGATCTCGACAGGAAAGGTCATCGCCGTCAACGCAGGCCACGAGTGCCCCATCATCAGAAAGCCGGACGGCGACTTCGAGCTCATCAAGGACAAGCACGGCTTCGTCATCGGCGGAATGCCCGGCAGCAGGTACAAGGAATATGAGCTTTATCTTGAAAAGGGCGGAACGCTCTTCGTGTTCACCGACGGCGTGACCGAGGCCACCGCAGCCGACGAGGAGATGTTCGGCACCGAGCGCCTGCTCGAAACGCTGAACAAGAACCGAAAGGCAATGCCCGTCGAGCTGCTTCAGGAGGTCAAGGCCGACATTGACGCCTTCGTCGGTGAGGCAGACCAGTTCGACGACCTGACGATGCTTGGAATAACACTTGTGTAAACTACACCGCCATCGGCGGAGGATATAAAAGGAGAATAAGCATGAATACAGATGTTATCGAGATCAGAGGAGATCTGAGCGGAAGCGAGGCCGCCCTCCAAACAGCGGAAAGATTTTTGAGCTATAACAACATCAAGGGCAGGGACGCCGTCCATATCCGCCTGCTTACCGAGGAGGCGCTGAGCCTCGTCAACGGCGTAATGGACGATCTTAACGCAAAGCTCTGCATCGAGAGCGAAAAGACCGACAGCGGCCTGCTGTGCCGCATAAGGCTCACCGCCGATCAGGGCGCCGACGAAAGACAGGAGAGCAGGATCAAGAGCGTTTCCACCTCGGGCAAAAACGAGAGCGCCCGCGGAGTGCTCGGAAAGCTCAGAGAGCTTGTGCGCCGCTCGTCACAGCGCTCGGGCTACGCCGACGAAGTGCAGGGCGGAAGCTGGATAGGCATGGGTATGCACCGCGACGAGATCTCTTACGTTTCGGATTACTACGACGGCTACTGGTCGCTTGACAGCTACCGCAAGCAGATAGAGAGCAAGCCCCGCGAGAGCGAGGAGTGGGACGAGCTTGAAAAATCCATCATCGCCAATCTTGCCGATGATGTAAAGGTGTATTTCAAGTCGGGCAGCACAGAGATACTGATCGAAAAGCTTCTTAAATAAATTCTTTTGCACCCGATGAATGGTCGGCAGGGTATTATTTACAGAAAGCGGAAACACCGCAGATAATACCAAGGAGGAAAACACCATGCCGCCTATCAGAAAACAGTTAGCCAGCCACCAGCTCAATGACTTTTCAATGTGGGATCACCTTGTCCCGCTCATTCCAAAGGACGACCCTCTGAGGGCGGAGTGCGTCAAGAGATCAAAGTCCTGCCGCTTGGTCAGCGGAATGGCAGTGGACGGAGAGATGACGGATCTTACGGGCACTACCTCCGTGGTCGGTCTTGACGGCAGGAAGCACACCATCGACAATCAGGAGCTTATCGAGGCCAGCCACGATCACAGCGACGTTGTTCCCAAGTATATCCCCCTGGAGGCTCCCGAAATAAAGAAGCACCTCAGCGACAACGCAAAGGTGCTCGACAAGCTTGAGAAAAAGTACAAGGGCAAAGAGGGCTTCGAGGCTCTTAACGCAGAGCTCAGGATAATAAGATGCAAGGAGAGATCCCTGCAAAACGGCATCGGCTTTGAGAAGGCGCCGGGCGTCATGCTCACCCTCGGCAAGGACGGCATCCAAAAGATGCAGGACGTGCTCTATGACATTGATCCCGAGGACAAGAACGGCGACGACCCCACCGCCTGGAATTACAAGAGCAGGGAAGTCATCGAGAAGACCATGAAGGACTTCGGCGTTACGGACATACAGAAAGCCCACGCCGATATCCTCGAGCATTCCGCCGAGTGGCAGGCCGAGTTCAAAAAGCCGAACTGCGACCCCAACAAGCTTAGAGTTATCGCCAAGAAGTTCGACAAGGACATGGAGAACCTTGGCAAGGGCATCACGACCTTCGAGAGAAAGTTCCACGAGGACGCAAAGAAGCCCGACGAGCAGCGCAGGATATACGATATCACCAGCCGTTCGAGCGTAATGAGCAACGACCTGATCTACGACCCCGCAGCCGCCAAGGACAGAGGCCGCGCCATCAACGGTCAGGCATGGAAGACCCGCCGCAGAGCCTTCAGGGAGACCTTGCAGGATCACCTGCTTGCCGCCGACCTGAGAAAGGCGATCAAGGATAACCCCAAGGCGGCAGAGAAGAGCGGCCTCAAGGACTCCGCGCAGCATCTTATCGAGGGCTGCCTCAACAGCTACTACAAGGACGACGAGAACTTCAAATACAGGCGCAACCTGTTCATCTTCTCCTCCATCATGAAGATAATGGAGCTGCAAAAGCTCCGCGAAGAGGCCGAGGCCGCAAAGGGCAATCCCTTTGCCGACGCCATCGCAAAGATCTGCAAGGAGACACTTGATTCTCCCGTGACCGCCGAGGCCATCGAGCGGCTTAATGCCGAGGAGAACGCCGCCGCCGAGGAAAAGGTGCGGAACATGGAGAACAAGCCCGCCGACGATATGATGAAGACCATTCAGGAGGATATCAGCAAGAAGTCGCAGATCTCCAAGGACTTTGAGGCGCAGAAGAACGAGCTGGCTGACGACCTGGCAGGGCTCCTGGCGATAAAGACCATCGCCGACACCATCAACGCCCGCAAGGTCGGCTTTGAGGAAATGGGCATCGTCCTCAACAAGGAGGAGCAGCTGGACTTTGACAGAGATGCCGCAGACCTGCTCAAGCCCGAGAACATTGCGATCTACAAGGAAAGCATCAAGCAGCGCCCCGATTTCGGCAAAATGATCGGTGAGATAAAGACCCCCGCAGACCTGACCGAGATGAGAGACCTTGCCATCGGCGGCAACGCAAACGGCCTGATGGACAAGATGGCTGTTCACCGCAAGGCCATCATCGCCGAGGACACCAAGAACGCCGCCCTCGAGGCCATGCAGAAGAAGGCCGCCATAAACGAGATCGGCCCCATTGGGATCTGAAGCGCTCGCTTTGCTTGCTCAGTGAATAGTTGAGCCTTGCGGCGATAATTATGGCCATTCGGCCGAAGCAGATTCAGCAAGAGGCAGCATTTGTGCTTCTATCCATCTGTTTCGGCCGAATGGCCATTTTGCGTTAAGGCAACACCGCACGACCCCTGTGCATCAGATGCGCCGTCCAGATTTTCGTCAGATTGCCTAAATTCGACGCAGGCTTGCTGACGCA
>CAMNBY010000247.1 GCA_946533615.1 uncultured Clostridia bacterium | reverse complement strand
GCGTCAGCAAGCCTGCGTCGAATTTAGGCAATCTGACGAAAATCTGGACGGCGCATCTGATGCACAGAGGTCATGCGGTGTTGCCTTAAGGAGAAAAACACCATGACAGTACAGGAGCTTTTTGCAAAGGTGAACAGGGCCGAGCTTGCGGACAGGCTTTCAGTTCTGCGTGACCGCGGAACCGTGGAGCAGCTGCTTGATGATCTTGAGGATATTGCAGCTTACGGCAAGGACAATGTTCTGATCGACTTTGATGTCATCAGGAATGTCAGGTTTGGCCGTGGAGGGCCTGTCTCTCTTGCAGAGTGGGGCGTGACTCTCGGTGCGGAAATAGATAACAGCCTTCTTGAAAGCATGACCGAGGCCGAGCTCTCCGCAAAGGTTTTGACAGAAATGATAGAGAATGGCATCTCCGAGGACGAGCAGTATCAGGAGATAACAAGGCTGCTTGACGGCGGCTCGCTGGCGATCTGAACAGCAGGAAGAGAAGGCAGGAAAACAACAGAACGAAACGGAGGAACACCAAATGATCTGCTACAGGATAAACATTGAGCTCGACAGACCTATCCCAACCGTAAAAAACGACAGGGGCAGAAAAGAGTATGATGACGAGGCCGTGGTCCGCATCAATAATGCGTTTGCAGAGCACAACAGAAAACACTTCGGCAGAAGATGCGCGTTCATTTATCAGGACACCAAAGCCAAGCTGTCTCTCGGCTTTGTGATCTCCGACGGAGCATCGCTTGACGAAGCGCTTGAAGAGCTGCTCGGTCAGACAGATATATCCGGCAAGACAAAGCAGGAGGAGATCACCGTCAAGGCGCTTGAAAGGCTCACGCACTTAGGGTTCAGGAACACCTTTGACTTTGACATTGATGACCTCAACGCATTCGGTATCAGGAACCTTATCCATACACCTTATCCGCCCGAAGAAAAGCTTGCCCGCGAGTATACATACACACAGCTGAAAAAGTCTGCCGAGCTCGGTCTGTATTCCGAAAGCTTTATGCCCGAGGTTGACCGCATCGTTCAGCCGGCTGCTGTCGAAAACGCAAAGGGGCACCCTGTACATTATATAGTTAGGGCAGGCTGCTCTCTGAAAGTCTGCGACCGTCTGATCGACACGCTCTACAGGTTCGGAAGGCTCAGCTCGCGGCGCTATACCGTTATTGGTCTCCGCCAGCTTCGGATCGACTTTGATGCAGAGGGGCTTTTCAGGATAGCCAAGGGCGGAACAGTCGTTTTTGATCTTTCGGAGATGGAGGAGCCGCAGAACGGCACGGCGACTTCAAATATGCTCCCGAACGAGATCTATGATCTGATAAAAGAGCATAAGCAGGAAACGCTGGTGATCTTTGCGCTGCCCAGCTGCCTTGAAGCGCAGGCGGAAAGGATAAAGAACGCTCTGCCCGAGCTGACCTTCGTGGAGATCGGGGAGCGGATCGCGATGAATAACGAGGCCAAGAAGCTGCTGCGTGCCTTCGCAAAAGCGGACGAGGTCAGGGCCGACAAGGAGCTGCTCTCTTCGATAGCAAAAGACACGGGCTACCATGCCAACGATCTTCGTCGGCTTTACGACGTGTGGTACGCAAACGCCCTGAAGACCAAGATCTATCCGCAGTATTCCAAGTTCAGAAAGAATGTGGAGCTTGACAGGACTACCGCACCCAAGGGCGACGCTTACACCAAGCTCTCGGAGATGATCGGACTTAAAGAGGTCAAGAAAATAATAGATCAGGCTGTGACCTATTCAAAGATACAGAAGGCTCTCGCAGAGCGAGGTATGCCCAATTCAAGGCGGGCTATGCACATGGTATTCACGGGCGCACCAGGCACTGCGAAAACCACCGTCGCAAGGCTTTTCGCACAGATACTCAAGGACAACGAGGTGCTGTCCGTGGGCGATCTGATCGAGTGCGGAAGAAAGGATCTTGTAGGGCGGTTCGTGGGCTGGACGGCGGTACAGGTGAAGAATATGTTCAAGCGTGCCAAGGGCTCGGTGCTGTTCATCGACGAGGCCTATTCCCTGCTCGATTACCACAAGGGCAGCTTCGGCGACGAGGCTATAAACACTATCGTTCAGGAAATGGAGAACGCCCGCGAGGACACGGTGGTGATCTTTGCAGGCTATCCAAAGGAAATGAACGAATTCATCGAGCGCAACCCGGGGCTGCGCTCGCGCATATCCTTCTATGTGGATTTCCCCGATTACAGCGCCGCCGAGCTTTTTGACATAACAAAGTACATTGTCAGAAGCAACGGACGCAAGCTTTCGGAGGACGCGGAAGATGTGCTTATCCCGATGTTTGAAAAGGCGCTTCTCTCGGGAGATTTCGGCAACGGAAGATTTGCAAGGAATCTTGTTGAGCAGGCACAGCTCGCTCAGGCGATGCGGCTCTCGAAGTGTGACCTCGACAGGCTATCGGGCGATGAGCTGCTGACCCTGACCGCCGAGGACTTTGCAGAGACAGGCACGAACTCAATAAAAGAAAACGAGCCCGACCGCAGGAGGATCGGGTTTATGGCGGGGTGATAATTATGATATACATTACAGGCGACACTCACGGCGGCGTTGATATGCGCAAGCTGTCCCGCAGGGAGCTGAAGCGTGCGCATATCGGGCTGACGGGAAACGATCATCTTATCATCACGGGCGATTTCGGCTTCCCGTTCACGCCGGACGATATAAAGGAATACGAAAGCGGCGAAAAGACCGAGTACACCGAATTTATTCGCTGGTTTAAGGAGCGGCCCTACAAGGTGCTGTTCGTGGACGGCAATCACGACAATCACGACTGGTGGAGCCGTCAGCCCGTAACGGAAATGTTCGGAGGGAGAGTGCAGGTACACCCACACTCACAGAACGTCATTCACCTTATGCGGGGCGAAGTATATGAGATCGAGGGCAGGAGCTTTTTTACCTTCGGCGGTGCGGCAAGTGTTGACAAAGCATACCGCATCGAGGGCTTCAGCTGGTGGAGCGGCGAGGAAGCGACCGACGATGAAATAGAACGTGCGCTTGACAATCTTGAAAAAGTGAGCTACAAGGTCGATCACATTATCACCCACACGCTGCCGGGAAGTGTTATCACAAGGCTGCCGATACTCGGGATAAAAGACTACCCATGCAGGACGGCGGAGTTTCTTGACGAAGTGCTTGAAAGGGTGCAGTATGACAAATGGTTCTGCGGGCATTTTCATATTGATGCGGCTATTCCTGAACATAGGTTATTTGTGCTTTACAACACAGTTCACAGGCTCGGATTTTTCGATGAAATACTGAACGGTGAAAAGACGCTTTACACATTGGAATGACAGAAAAAGGAGACATCAAATGAAAGAATACACCAAGAACAAAAACGAATATTTCCTCGACGGAAAGCTGTTCGTTGAAAAGATAAAAAGCTGCGGGGTAGTCGAAAAGAGAAGTGAAAAATACTGCGTGATCTGCAAAATACATCAGCGGGGCAGGAATTACTATTACTGCGACAGAGAGCCGGAATATATCCGCAGGGATCCGAACGGCAGCGGCAAAAGCCTTTGGCTCTCGGACGAAGCTAAAGAGACGGTCACTGCGGCAATAGAGGAATACGAAAACCGCATTGCCGCCATGAAAAAGGAATATACCCGTGTCCCTGTCAGGCTGTCCGATGAGATAGAACTGAATGTGCTGTTTAAGCATAAAGCTGAAAACAAATATGACTTCGTGACTGAAATCTATCTTAACGGAGCGGCATATTCTCATAGATCATCGTATGGATGCAGCTTGAAAGAGATGCTGCATCAGCTGCATTTTATACACTTTGACAGCGGTCTGCGGGGAGAGTATGACAGCGATAAAGAATACGATATGATATTCGGTTCCTTATATGCTTCCGCAGAAACACATGGCGACGAGCTGATGCAGCTGGAGCTGAAGCTGCTGAAGAACAAGGCAGACAGAGAGGAATGCAGGCGGCTTTCAGAGCTTATCGGAGCGTATATCATTCCGCCGGTGAAGGAGGTCATCGGCACCGACAAGGACGGCGGTACGGTCACGCTGGAATATACAGTTATCGCAGAAACTATTGACCGTGATATGCTCTACAGATCGGGCTATAGTATCTGGCACAAACCGTATTTTGCGATGCCGGGAAGCACTCACGATAATTGGATGATCGTCCCGGCATACAGGTATGTTCTCGATGCTGCAAAGACGGATAAAAATGCTGTCACCTTTCAGGAGTTTCTGAAGCTGTTCGATGATGAGATAAATGAGAGTGAATAAAGAGAAATGCCCTCTGCGCTGAAAGGCACAGAGGGCAAAGCTGTCTCATATGGCAGGGATATGCTTTTTGTGGTACTCTAGGCAACACCGCACGACCCGCGGCTAACGTCTCTGCACATCATCTGCTTGCC
>CAMNBY010000246.1 GCA_946533615.1 uncultured Clostridia bacterium | reverse complement strand
GGCGTCAGCCTTCCTGCGTCGAATTTAGGCAATCTGACGAAAAATCTGACTGCGCATCTTGCGCACAATGGTTGTGCGGTATTGCCTTAGAGAAGTCAAAAGCCCTTTCGGGGGTATTTCCTCTCGCTCTCTTCATCCGACTCCCACCGTATCGCGAGGACTATCTTGCACATCACACGGTTGTAAACGAGCTTGCAAGTGATCTCGCGGATTAAAAAAAGCGAGTGATCTTGCGTATCGGGCCGTGCGCCCTTAGCACACGTTTGACAAGGGAGGGAAAATGTGGTATAGTTATAGTGATTTAGTATGTTTCTGTACAGAGGATGTGAGTTTATGGAGCAGCAAAACCAAAACTTTCCCGCAGGTCAGACGCCCCGCGGACAGCAAACACCGCCCGCGCAGCCCCGACCCTCCGAATACTATCCGGAAGCCATCGAGCAGAGCAGGCAGGAGCAGCAGATCCAGCAAAAGCAGCAGCTCTTTGACGGCGACCCCACGATTCCCGCCAACCCTCCACCTGCCGATCCGCGCGGCGGAGACGCCGCAGTAGAGGACAGATCGGGCAAATTTATCTTTGTGATAAGCGCCGTCATCATCGTGCTGCTTGTCGCTATGATAGCCCTGCTGTTCTTTGTGCTGCTGGGCGGACGTGCCGACAAGGACGACGACAGCAGCCACGTCCGAAAGGCCGTCACCGTCACGGCGGAAAGCGAAGACCCCGCCGAGGACGAGGCCGTGGTGGAGGAAATGACCACGACTACCACAACAACGACCACGACGACCACCACCACTTCAAAACCGACAACCACGACCGCTAAAGCTACGACCAAGGCTGCCACCAAAGCTACGACCAAGGCTGCCACCAAAGCCACGACCAAAAAGGCCACCACAACTACCGCGGCGCCGAAGCCGAAAAGCACCGAGATGAAAATGCCCGGGCACCTGTATTCGGGCATCGAGGAGGGCGATATTTACCAGAATACCTCGGGCTCGGTAAAAATGTACTACGGCCCCGACACCTCGAAATATGCCGAGACAGGCGGCTCGGTCGCGCTCTACGACCTCTTCCAGGAGCACGGAAGGACCGACGACGGCAGCTGGCTCTATGTCTCCCTGTACGGCAGCAGCCAGTGCGGCTGGATAAAAAATTCGGGCTTTGTTGAGATAGTTGAGTACCCGACGCTTTCGGACCTCACGGACTATTTCAGCGACAGCTTCACCGCAAAGCTCGGCGAAGACAAGGCCTTCAGGCACGGCCCCAACAAGATAAGAGACCCGATACCCCAGTGCAATGTTATCCCGAAGGACTCCCGCGTTACGGTATTGGGCTACGGAGAGGGCTATTACTATGTCCGCTACAGCGGCTATGAGGGCTGGATAACAAACAGCAAGGTCAACTGACAGGCATATATCTTAGGCAAAAAGGAAGTATGAAAATGAACAAGATCAGATCAAGGATACTGGGAGGACTGGTAGGCGCACTTTTAGCAGTCGGCTGCGGTGTCGGACTGCTGTTCTTCCTGAACAGCGGCGTGTTCAGCACATCGAAGGACGCCGACAGCAGCTCTCCCGCCCAGACGGCAGCTGCCCCCGAGCAGACAACTCAGCCCGCGCAGGAGGTCTCCTCGGCCGAGGAAGCCCACGCAGAGAGCGAGCCCGAAAAGGAGCCCGAACCCGAAAAGACTCTCGAGATAGAGCTCAAGAAAAAGTCCTACACCTACACAGGCAGCGAGATAACCCCGAAATTCACGGTCTTGCTTGACGGCAAGGAGCTTGACGAGGGCGACTTCGAGACCTCGCTTTCAAACAACACCGAGGTCGGCAAGGCCAGCCTCACCGTCACAAGCGGAGACCTTTCGGCAAGCAAGAGCTTCAGCATCGTGCCTGCCGCCCCGAAGATAAGCAAGAGCTACACCTCCACCGCCTCCTCCGTCACGATCAGCTGGGAGCCGGCTGAGCAGGCGCAGTATTACTCGATCAGCAAGTACACCGACATGACGGACGCCGAGAAAAAGGCCGCCGGCAAGACCGATGAGGACGAAGAGAACAGGAACAAGGACGAGAACGGCGAGACCATCAAGCCTGCCCACTGCGGCAAGGCCGACGCCGACGAGTCCACCTACACCGACAAGACCGTGCAGAGCGGCATGGTGTACAGATACGTTATCCGCTCCTGCGCAAAGGTAGGCAACAAGAACTACGACTCGGGCTTCTCGAAGGAGCTGACCGCCGTGACCCTGCCCGACAAGCCGGGAATGCCGACCCTCAGCGCCGACAAGAAAACGATAGTCTGGACGCCCTCGGCCAAGTGTGACGGCTACGAGGTGCTCATGGCCGAGAGCGGCAAGGAGCTGAAAAGCACCGCCGAGACCGACAAGACCTCCGCGTCCTTCACCGCAAAGAGCATGGTGACGGTAGTCATCAGGGCTTACATCGAGTGTGACGGAAAGAAGTATTACAGCCTCCAGTCCGACCCCGCCCTGCTCGAGCCTGCCGCAGCCCCGCCCGAGACCACGGCCGCCGAAGCCGAGGCTCCTGCCGAGGGATAAGTGAACAAACAACAGCAAAGGCCTCGCCCGAAAGAGCGAGGTCTTTTGTTATGAGGTTTTTATGAGAAGGTTTGTCGCTTTTCAGGCATTATCTTCTCCTCATTTGGGTTACTCTTATATGTATTTGAATATCGGACGCAGGGTCACGGGGTCAAGATCAACGGTGCCTGAGTATAGAACTATACTGTCGATGCGTTCGATCTCAGCTTTCACGGCTTCTTCGCCGTGAGTTTCTTTGTAATTGATAAGATAAGGAATATAATTTCCGCTGTAGTCATAGAGTGTCAGCTCTGCTCTGTAGCCGCCAAGATAATTTATATTTGGAATAATATACCAAGGGGTGTTCGTTCCGTACATATATCCTGTATATAAAGTACCGGTACTAAGAGGTGCTCCGGCATACCAAAAGCCATAATCAATTAAGTTTTCAGCTGTTTCACCTATAGGTTCAGTTCTATGATCTGTCGCTCTTATGTTTCCGTTCTGATCCGGGCCAATAATAATATAGTCAGGATTAGGTTGAAAGTATTGGATATCCAAATCAAAATTAGGCATAACAGCCGAGCAGTTGACGATCAGAAGACATCTTCCGTCATCCAGGCTAATAAAGTTTCTTTGCAGCCCTTGAGTTGGTATATGGAAGCCTTCTACCTCAATTGGTCGCAACGATTGCTCATAATAATAAACTCCATCTCCCGGACATAAATCCCAAGTATCACCTCCATCGGTGGTGTGAATTAAATAAACGTTTTCGTTATTTGTCCCGAAATGTCTCTGTATCATAACATAAGCGCAGCCATAGTCGTAGGCATTGCCATATTCTTCCGAAAAATGGAGAGTCTCTGGATATCCTTCTTCAAGCTCGTCAGGTAACTTAATATCTTCCTTTATTGACTTCACCCACCTGTCATGCTCGGTGAGTTCTTTTTCGGGCTCGGCGGCAGGCGGCGCGATGACCGCCTCTGTCGTGCCGCCCGCGGGCGCTTCGGTGACGGCTTCGGTGGTGGTCGTTGCTGTGGTCGTGGTGGTCGTGACGGTCAGCCTCTCGTCCGCGCTCTCGTCAGCTATCTCGGGGACGGCGGTCGTCACAAGCGAGGGCGTGGTCGTCGTTGTGGTCGTGGCGGTCGTCGTCACGGCCTCGCTGCTGTTCTCGGGGCGGTAGTCGCCGCTGAGATGACTTAGCTTTGTGACCGCGAAGCCCACTCCCACGACGATCACAGCCACGGCCGCAAGCGCCGCGAGCTTTGCCGTTGACGAG
>CAMNBY010000245.1 GCA_946533615.1 uncultured Clostridia bacterium | reverse complement strand
CTTTTATATCGCGAGCCGCTGCAAGGACCGCTTCGGTATGCTGCTTGCTGCGGGCATCACGATGCAAATCGGCACACAGGCCTTCCTGAATATCGCCGTTGCCAGCAACGCCTTCCCGAACACGGGTATATCGCTGCCGTTTTTCAGCTACGGCGGCTCGTCACTGCTCATCACACTTGCCGAGGTCGGGCTGCTGCTTAGTATCTCCCGACAGTCAGCCACCTCAAAGTAATTATAAATGGAGTGAAAGAATATGCTTAAAGTCCTTCTTGCAGGCGGAGGCACAGCCGGACATATCAATCCCGCCCTTGCGATCGCTGAGATCATCAAGGAGCATTATCCCGACGCCGAGTTCTGCTTTGCGGGCAACCCCAACAAGCTTGAAGCCAAGATCGTCCCCCAGGCCGGCTATCGCTTCGAGCCTATACAGATCGAGGGCTTGCAGCGTCAGATCAGCGCCGAGAACATAAAAAGAAACCTCAAGGCCGTCCATTACCTTGTCCATTCGGGCAGAAGGGCAGGCCAGATCATAAAGGATTTCGCCCCCGACCTTGTTATTGGAACGGGCGGCTATGTTTCCGCGCCTGTAGTAAGGAAGGCGCAGAAAATGGGTATCCCCACGGCTATTCATGAAGCCAACGCCTTCGCAGGCATCTCCACAAAGATGCTCAGCCGCAACGCTGATGTTATAATGCTCACCGTAGAAAACACCAAGAACCTTGACGAGAGCGCAAAGGACAGAACTGTCATCACGGGACTTCCCGTAAGGAGAGCCTTTGACCGCAGGACAAAGCAGGAGGCTCGAAGAGAGCTGGGCTTTTCCGATGACGATATAGTGATACTTTCGGCAGGCGGCAGCCTTGGCTCAAAGACGATCAACGACACCGTTGCTGGGCTGCTGAAATGGTATAAAAAGACCGACAGCAAGATCTGCCATATCCATTCCTACGGAACTTATATCGACTATAAGAACTACATCGACGAGCTTGAAGCCGAGGGCGTCGAGATCCGCGGAAGCAAGCGGCTGATGGTTCAGGAATATGTAAACATGCCGCTGGCTCTTGCGGCCTGCGACCTTGTGATCTCCCGCTGCGGCGCCAGCACTCTTACGGAGATCGAAGCCGTCGGAAGGGGAGCGATACTCATTCCTTCCCCGATGGTGGCAGAGAACCACCAGTACCACAACGGTATGGTGCTGCAAAACGCAGGCGCAGGCTTTGTCTTCGAGGAAAAAGACCTTGAGGCGGATACCGTCATCAATAAGGTCGCGGAGCTCACAGCTGACAGGTCAAAGCTTGAAGAGCTTTCGCGCAACGCAGCCTCGCTCCACATCAGCGACACCAACGACCGCATCTTCGCGGCGCTTGAACCCCTTATCAAAAAGTGACCATAAAATAAAGGAGAGTAGAAAATGGGCAGCTCAAAAAACTCAATGGATTCCATCAAGCTTCCCGATAAGGACAAGATCTCAAATCTTAAAGGCGGTTATGTAAACAGCCGCCGAGTTTACAAAGAAAACGGGATCGACGATTTTACCAACGCCGTGAGAGCGGATTTTTCCGAGGCTGCGCCGATAAAAGTCCCCGAGCGCACCGAGCCTGCAAAAAAGGAAGAGGACGAGTTTATCGAGAGCTCCCGCGCAAAGCCTATGCCAAAGTCCAACACGGACACAAGGTATGTCAAGCTTGGCGGAAGATCGGTTGCTCGCTGGAAGTTTTTCAAGATCGCAGCCATCGTGCTTGTGGTGATAATCGTTCTCACCACCTTCTGCCCTCCGCTGATGTTGTCCAACTCTGAGGGAACGACCGTCAGGAAGAACATCTTCGAGAACAAGGGCATCTCCGCTGTGAAAGAAGAGCTGCTTAAAAACGAGAATGTCTACAACATCGACAATATGACCTCCGAGAAGCCCGAGAATTACCGCGTCTGCACCCTCGGTATACAGGTCAGCAACTACACCCCCTTCAAGACCTACATCGGCGGATTCAGTGTACTCAGCTGCGACCCGCTCTACAAGGATAAGATAGTTTCCGTAAGCATCGACGACCCCGACGGCTACACCATTCCCGCATTCAGCGTAAGGACAGTTCAGGTCAACGTGCTCGTCTGCGTGACCGAAATGAACGACCAGCAGCTTACGGACGCAATCACAAGCCTTATCCTCAAGACCACTGGCCTCAAGAAAGGCCTCGGCGGCCTGCCAGGAATGCCGATCATTCCCGCAGCGATCTTCGTTTCCGACGCATTGGAGTACAGACTTAGCTGATCTTCACGCTCCCTCTCGCTTTCGCATAGTATAAGACACAGATCTTATCTTTTGCTGAAAAGGAGAGGAAGATAATGCAAAAGCTCGTGATAAACGGTGAAAAACGCCTCTGCGGCGAACTGAAAGTTCAGGGAGCCAAAAACAGCGCACTTCCGCTGCTGGCGGCCTGTATGCTCGTGAACGGCGAGACCCGCCTGACCAACTGCCCGAGGCTCAGCGACGTCTTTGCGGCGGTCAGGATACTTGGCTGCCTTGGCTGCAAGTGCAGCGTCAGCGGCGACAGCGTTACCGTCAGCGCACAGCAGCCCTGCGGCTGCTGCGTCCCCGAAGAACTTATGCGCGAGATGCGCTCGTCGATCGTTTTTCTCGGCGCTGTCCTCGGCAGGGTCGGGGAGTGTATGCTCTCCTTCCCGGGCGGCTGTGAGCTGGGGCCGAGGCCGATTGATATGCACCTGTTCGCCTTGAGAAAAATGGGCGCCGTTATCACCGAGCAGCACGGAGAGCTTATGTGCAGCTGTCCCGTCGGCCTGCACGGGGCAGATATCACCCTGCCTTTCCCGTCTGTGGGAGCCACCGAGAATATAATTCTTGCCGCCGCTCTTGCCGACGGAGATACCATTATAAAGAATGCCGCCCGCGAGCCCGAGATCACCGACCTTGCAAACTTCTTGTTAAGGTGCGGAGCCCGTATCTCAGGCGCAGGCAGCGACACGATAACCGTCAGAGGAGTGCAGAGCCTTCACGGCTGCGAGTACAGCGTGATGCCTGACAGGATAGCCGCCTGTACCTATTTGACAGCTGCCGCCATCACAGGCGGCGAGATAACCCTCACAGGTGCAGAAGCCTCCGATCTCGATTCTTTTCTGAAAGTACTTGAACTTTCGGGCTGTTCGGTGTATACTTATAGTGACAGGATATTCCTGTCGGGTACGCCGACCCTGAGACCCGTAGGCATGGTAAGGACGATGCCCTATCCCGGGTTTCCGACCGACGCGCAGGCGCTTGCCACGGCTTTGCTTACCCAGGCTCGCGGCACGAGCGTGATCGTCGAGACGATATTCGAGAACCGCTTCCACCACGTTAGCGAGCTTGTGAGAATGGGCGCGAATATCCGCGTCGAGGGCAAGGTCGCCATAATCGAAGGGGTGAAAGACCTCTACGGCGCTAACGTGATGGCCGCAGACCTCAGAGGAGGCGCAGCCCTTGTGCTTGCAGGCCTTGCAGCTCAGGGCACTACTACGGTCTCGAACATCAGGCTCATCGACCGGGGATATGAAGAGATAGAAAAAGCCCTTGCTTCGCTGGGCGCCGATATAGAACGTAAATAAAAGGAACTAAAGCATGAAGGATATAGTTAAAAGTCAGACAAATGCCGAGGTGAAGATCATCAACGGCAAAAAAGTCAAGCTCCACCGCCGCAGCCGCCGCAGCAATGTGACGACCTATACTGCGGTGGCTGTTGCCGTTATAACGACTGTCGGGCTCATACTGTCCCTCTGCTTTTTCTTTAACCTGAAACAGGTCGCCGTCAACGGCGTGACGCTTTACACCAGCGACCAGATCCTTGAGGTCGGCGGTGTCGTGAACGGCGCGAACCTCTTCAGGACGAACACCGACCTGATAGAGCAGCGCCTTGTCGAGACCCTTCCGTATGTTGAGAGCGCAACGGTCACAAAGGATTTCCCGAACTCCCTGACCATCGACATCGTCGAGGCCGAGAAGATCGCAGAGATCGAGGACGACGGGAAGTATTACGTTCTCTCGCGCTCGGGCAGGATACTCGAGATGGCAAACCCCACACACAACAGCAGCCTGCCGCTGGTAAAGGGCTTCGAGCTGTCCTCTCCCGAGATCAACGAGAAGCTGAGATCCTCTGATGAGTACAAGGCCAAGGTGCTGATGCAGGTGCTCGAGGACATCGAAAGCTCGGGCATACAGCACATAGAGGTCGTTGACATCACCAACCGAACCGATATCGTGCTCTGGTACGAGGACCGCATCGACCTGAGAGTGGGAAGCTCTATGGATATGGAGTATAAGCTCACTTGCATGAAGGCGGTCATCGAAAAGAGCCTCGAGCCCGACTATGACGGAACATTGAGATACAACGGCCCGAGGGACATCTCGGGAATGACAAGAGCCGCCCAGACAGAACGCACCACAACGACTGCCCCCGTAGGTACAGTTCCC
>CAMNBY010000244.1 GCA_946533615.1 uncultured Clostridia bacterium | reverse complement strand
TCGCCCGTGAAGAGCCAGCCGTCTTTCAGTGTTTCGGCGGTGGCTTTTTCGTCGCGGTAGTAGCAGGTCATTACTCCGGGACCCTTGACGCAGAGCTCGCCGACCTCGCCCTGTTCTACGGGCTTGCCGTGCTCGTCTGCGATCATGACCTCCCAGCCATAGCCGGGGATACCGATAGCGCCGACCTTATGGATATTCTCGACGCCGAGGTGGACGCAGCCCGGGCCGATCGACTCGCTGAGGCCGTAGTTCGTGTCATACTGGTGGTTGGGGAAGACCTTTTTCCAGCGGTTTATCAGCGAAGGCGGAACGGGCTGTGCGCCGATGTGCATGAGTCTCCACTGGCTCAGCTCGTACTGGCTGAGGTCGATGTCTCCGCGGTCGATGGCGTCAAGTATATCCTGCGCCCAGGGCACCAGCAGCCAAACGATGGTGCAGTGCTCGCGAGAGACGGTCTGGATTATGGACTTGGGCTTGATGCCCTTGAGAAGAACTGCGCGGCTGCCGGAGATCAGGCTGCCGAACCAGTGCATCTTAGCGCCTGTGTGATAGAGCGGCGGGATACAGAGGAACACGTCCTTCCTCGTCTGCGAATGGTGGTTCTGCTCCACCTTTGCCGAGTGCATAAGGCTCTCGTGGTTGTGGAGTATCGCCTTGGGGAAGCCTGTTGTTCCCGAGGAGAAATATATCGCGGCGTTGTCGCTGTCTTTAAGCTTGATGTCGGGGGCGGTGCTTGCAAAGTTGCAGACCTGGCTGTCATAGTGCTCGGCGAAGGAGGGGCAGCCCTCTCCGACATAGAAGAGCACTCTGCTGCGGCCGATGTCGTCGGCGATCTCCTCGATCCTTCCGATAAACTCGGGGCCGAACATAAGCACGTCCACCTCTGCAAGGTCAAGGCAGTACTTGATCTCGTCCGAGGCATAGCGGAAGTTCAGCGGCACTGCCAGTGCGCCAGTTTTCAGTATGCCGAAGTAGATAGGCAGCCACTCGAGGCAGTTCATCAGCAGTATGCCGACCTTGTTGTCCTTTCCGATGCCCCTGTCGATGAGCATATTTGCAAAGCGGTTGGCTTTTTCGTCAAAGACCTTCCAGCTGATCTCGCGGCGGTAATGAGCCACGGGGTTTGTCTCTATCAGGTCATACTCCTTCCAGGTCTTTTTCTTCGGCTCTGTTATCTCGGGGTTCACCTCGACGAGAGCGATATCGCTGCCGTACAATTCGGCGTTGCGCGCAAGCAGTTCAGTGATTGGCATATCCTCATATCCTTTCGATTTTATTGTGTTAAAGCACAAAAACACAAAAGCTTTAAATTGACATAAATCTATTATATCACAACCCTAACGAATTGTAAAGCCTTTTTTTATTTTTAATTCCCCCACCAATGTTTCAATTCATCGCTTGGCCACAGTCTCAGCGCCGCCCTCTAAGGGCGGTGGGTTCCTTTGTGAATGAGGCGGCGGTGCAGCCGTCAGGCAGGCTTGTTTGCGGGTGGAACGTTATGGATAGTGCAAGATCCGGTTCGCTCTATTGAGGTATCGCTCTTATAAAGCGGAATAAAAAAGCCTCCCCTTTCAGGGGAGGTGGCACGCGCCAGCGTGACGGAGGGGTTCAAATAACTTTTCACTATTCACTGAGCGCAGCGCTTCACTTATGGTATTTCGTGTGCTCTGCGATCTGGAAGGCGCGGTAGGTCTGCTCGAGGAGCATCACCCGAGCAAGCTGGTGCGGGAAGGTCAGCTTTGACATCGACAGGCGCAGGGCGCAGTCACGCTTGAGCTTTTCGTCCAGGCCGAAGCTGGAGCCGATGAAGAAATTTACGGTAGAGTAGCCGCGCACGGTGCAGTCGGAAAGTGTCTCGGAGAGCTGCTCGCTGGTGAGCTGGCGGCCCTCGATGCACATCGCGATGTTGTAGGCGCCGCGGGTGTCGAGATAGGGCTGCATCAGGGCGGCCTCGGCGGCAAGGGCCTTTTCGGTCTCCTTCTGCGAGGGCTCGGAGGGCAGGCGGCTCTCGGGCAGCTCGATGACCTGCGCCTTGCAGGACGGTCCGAGTCGCTTGAGGTATTCGCTCTCGGCGCTTCGCCAGTAGCTTTCCTTAAGCTTGCCGACGGCGATAATGTTCACCCGCAGCATCAGCTTACCTCCAGAATGGCGGCGGGTGTGCCGTCCTCGGTCAGAAGCTCAGCGGTGTAGACGCCGTCCCGCTCCCAGAGCAGCGGATAGAGCTTGTCCCCGGGCATGACAGAGGACCTGTACTCGCAGCGGACGCGGCTGACCCTTGTGCCTGCGGGAAGCAGCTCGTCAACGATGTCGAAATAGCGGGCGTTGTTGATGTGGGCGTTTGTGTCGGTCTGGCAGTGCAGGGTGACAAAGGGCTCAAAGCGCTTGGGTTCTCCGTCGGGGAGGGCGATCCTGCGGTCGGTCAGCTCGTAGTCCTCGGGTGCGGGCAGCAGCTCGATGGCCTTGTCCTCCTCGGGGGTCATCAGGGCGGGCTTAAAGGTCTCGCCGTTCACGAGTGTGCTGACCAGATAGCTGCGGGCGCAGATCTCGCCGTTCTGTCCGATGAGCTCGGTGCAGCGCCTGCCGTAGACACGCCTGCTCTCAAAGAGATAGGTGCGCACCGTCAGCTCCTCAAGATACTCGGGGAGGCGGTAAAGATCCAGCTGGCGATAGGCCACAAAGAGCAGCCTGCCCTTTTGCATCAGCGCCCCGATGACCGGGTCGTTTGCACGGCTCAGGGTGCAGCAGTCCTGCATGAAGTCCACCATAGCGCTGCGGCGCATCTGTCTGTCGGCGCCGATGTGGCTGTAATATACCGTCCTTTTGATCTCGTACATGGTAATTCCTCGCTTATTATTTTGTCAGGGCTTCACGCGCGTTATTCATGCAGCCTGTAGTCCTTGTCCTCGTCGATTATCTCCAGCATTGCCTTTGCGACCGCGGGGTCGAACTGAGTGCCTGCGTATTTTTCTATCTCGCTGCGGGCGACCTCCTGGGGCAGGAACTTTCTGTAGCTGCGGTTGCTGGTCATGGTGTCGTAGCTGTCGGCGACAGAGATTATCCTTACCTCGAGCGGCACTTCATCGCCCTTCAGCCCGTCGGGATAGCCTGTGCCGTCTAAGCGCTCGTGGTGCCATCTGGCGGCCTGTGCAAGCTCGGGGAAGCTGTCGATGCGCGAAAGTATGCTGTAGCCCTGAGTGGTGTGAGATTTTATGATGTCGTACTCCTCGTCCGTCAGCTTCGAGGGCTTGTTGATTATCTCGTCGGGAATGCCGATCTTGCCGATGTCGTGCAGCAGACCCATTCTGTGTATCTTGTTGCGCTGATCCTTGTCAAAGCCCATTCTGTCGGCGATCATACGGGAGTAGAGCGCTACACGCTTCGAGTGGCCCTTGGTGTACTTGTCCTTTGCATCAATGGTCTGCACAAGGGCGAGCAGTATATTGTTTGAAAGATCCCTTATCTCGTCCTCGGCTTCCTTTATCCTCTTGATGTGGTCGTCGATCTCGACAACAAGGTCGTTGAAGCCTCCCGCCAGCACGCCGATCTCGTTGCGCGAGCGGACGCTGTCGATCTGTCCCGTGACTCTCTTGCTGTCCTTGTTCTCGGCGAAGTCAAGAGCCGCGTCCTTAAGCACGCCAAGCGGCTTAGTGACGATGTTGTTTACTATCACCAGCGTCAGCAGCAGCATCACAAGCATACCCAACAGGGTGAGGACGGCCATTGTCCTCATGTTAGAGGTCAGGTCGTTGTAGAAGGCGTCCCAGTTATAGCCGAGGCAGATGAGCGCCGTGACCTTGCCGTTTACTATCAGCGGCTTGCAGCCGATGTAATACTTCGATTTGCCGAAGCGGGCGTCGTCCGAAAGCTCGAACTCGATGTCGTCGGCTTCGCCGTCGAGGAACTTTTTGGCGGCGGGGTGGTTTTCAAGGTCGTAGTCCCACCTGTAGCTGCCGTCTTCGATCTCGCCGGCCTCGCAGTAGATAAAGCCCCTGTTCTCCTCGGTGATGTCAACTATAAAAATGCTGCCGTAGGAGCTTTCCGTGACCTCGGCGGACAGCCCGCTGTAAAGCATACCGTACATATCCTTTGCGACGGCAAGCTGCTCCTCGGGGGTCAGGGAATCCAGCAGCGCCTTTGTTTCGTCCTTTTCAAGGCCGTACAGATATGTATCGGCGGCCATATCCATTTCCTCTTTTGTCTTTTCCTTCCTGATCTCGTCAGGGTGAGCCTTCCAGTATTCGGTGAGCCAGCTTATGACATTTTCGTTGATATAGTTGCCTGTGATGATATTGAGATCCCGGGATATCATGTCGTTCTTTGCGGTAAGGTAGGTGGTGGTGCTGCTGTAATAGATTATGTACATCCCCGCAGCAACGATGACAAGATAAAACAAGCTGACGATAAGACCAAGCTGCAGCTTGAGACTGATGGGCGCTTTTGTTTTTTTCTGCGTTTCCGACATGACATCTGCCTCCTTTTTCCCGATGAGATCTCAATAAGAACATTATACCACAGCGCCGCGTTTTTTTCAAGTGCAAAGTACAGGACACAAAAAAACGGGCTGCCGCATACAGCCCGTTCTGTGATTTTTACTCTCCCGAGTAGTAAATGTGAGAGGTCTCCGCCGCCTCGACAAGCACCGAGCTCTGGTTGAACTCCTTGATAAGCTCGTCAAGTATAGCTCTGAGATCCTTTTCTGAAATATCGTAGATCATGTAAACGAGGGTGTTCTCGCGTCCCATGGTGCCGTCCTCGTTTGTCCAGCCGCCGGTGGCGTTCATCTGTGTGAAGCCGCCTGCGTGGTCGGCGCAGATCTTATTGGCCTTCTCCACGGCCTCCTCGGTGCTCATCTTCTGCTCGAAGGTGTCCTTGTCGTTGAGCCCGATATATAGAGTATATTTTGTGCCGCGTTCTGCTTCCTGTCCGAGTATCGTCCCGGCGGAGGGCTGCGCTTCGGCGGCCTTGCTTTCTGCTTCCGATGAACTGCTGTCTCCGCAGGACGGGAGCGCCAGCATCATTGCGCCTGCGAGCGCAAGAGAGATGAACTTAGCTTTCATATATCCGGCTTCACTTTCTGTCGTCTATCGGTATGTATTCCTTGTTTCCGCGGATAGCCTTGTAGGCGGGGCGGATTATGCGCTTGCCCGTTACAAGCTCCTCGAAGCGGTGGGCGCTCCAGCCTGCCATTCTTGAGACCGCGAACAGCGGCGTGAACAGGTCGCTGGGTATGCCGAGCATCCTGTAGACCAGTCCCGAATACATATCAACGTTCGCGCACATCACCTTGTCGTCCTTCTTGATCTCCTTGAAGAGCTGAGGCGTCAGCCTCTCGATGGATTCCAGCAGGCGGAACTCGGCCTCGTACTCGGTGCCCTTTGCAAGCTTCTTGGCGTTGGCTTTAAGTATCACGGCTCTCGGGTCGGAGAGGGTGTATACCGCGTGGCCCATGCCGTAGATCAGGCCGCTGTGGTCGCCCTCCTCCTTGCGGAGTATGCGCTTGAGGAACTCTGCGACCTCGTCCTCGTCGTCCCAGTTTTTGACGCCGCGCTTGACACACTCCTGCATCTGGGAGACCTTTGCGTTGGCGCCGCCGTGTCTCGGTCCCTTGAGCGAGCCGATAGCCGCCGAATAAGCGGAGTAGGGGTCGGTGCCTGAGGAGGTCAGCACCCTACAGGCAAAGGTGGAGTTGTTACCGCCGCCGTGCTCTGCGTGCAGCACCAGCATCAGGTCAAGGAGCTTTGCCTCCTCGTCGGTGAACTCTCTGTTGGGGCGCAGGGCGGAAAGTATCATCTGTGCGGTCGAGTGCGAGGGTATCAGCGGATGCATGATAAGGCTCTCGTTGTCATAGACCCTCTTCTTCACCTGATAGCTTGATACCATTATATTAGGCAGCCTCGAAATGATAGAGATCGCCGTGGCCATTTCCTTGGCAGGCGCTCTGTCCTCGGGGTCGTCGTCATAGGAATAGAGCGCCAGCACCGAACGGGCGATGCCGTTCATGATATTCTTTGAGGGCGCTTTAAGTATCATATCCTCGAAGAAGCTGGGCGGCAGTTCGCGGTTCTCGGCCATAATATCCGAGAAGGCCTGGAGCTCGGAGCGTGTGGGCAGCTCGCCCATCAGCAGCAGGTACACGGTCTCCTCATAGGCGAAGCGGTTCTCGGCTACCGCGTTGTTCACGATGTCGTTTATATTATATCCGCGGTAGATGAGCTGGCCCTCGATAGGGGCTTTTTCGCCCTCGTTGATAACGTAGCCGTGAACGTTACATATATTTGTGAGGCCTGCGATAACACCCGTGCCGTCAGAATTACGCAGTCCGCGCTTTACAACATACTTGTCATAGAGCTTCGGGTCGATGGAATTGTTCTCGACGAACTGCTTATACAGGATATCTCTTGCAGCATGATTAGCCATATTACACATCTCACTTCTAAAAATTTTTGTGTAGACTTTAATTTTACCACAAACTGCCCCTTCTGTCAAGTTTTTTTTAATTCCCCCACCAGCTTTCAATCGGGCGCTTGGCAGGGCTTTGCGAGGCCTCCCCGGAGGGGAGGCGGTTTTTTAATTCACCCACCAATGTTTCAATTCATCGTTTGGCCTAAGTCTCAGCGCCGCCCTCTAAGGGCGGTGGGAGCCTTTGTGAATGAGGCGGCGGTGCAGCCGTTGGGAGGGCTTGTTCCGGGTGGAACGTTATAGCTCGGCGGAGATCAAAACGCTCTTTTTTACAATTTACAATTATCCAATTATCCTGCGCCAACAAAGCCCCCCGACCCGAGCCCGACCGTCCGTTTCCTCGCCGAAGGCGATACCGTAACTCTTCACTTTTCACTATTTGCTGAGCGCAGCGCAGCGATCGGACGGATAGTTTTAACAAATCAACAAAAAAATATTTTCCGCTTTGTTCATTATGCCGATATAGCCGAAAAAGCCTTGCATTAATGGATTGTCCATAGTATAATATAAAATGTGTAATAATATATTCACGGAGGCGAGGCTATGAGTGTCAGGGAATTGATAGCGGAAGAGAAATGCTTTCTCGGCATTGAGTTCGGCTCGACGCGGGTGAAGGCGGTGCTCTGTGACGAGAGCTCGCAGCCTGTGGCCTCGGGCGCTCACGAGTGGGAGAACAGGCTCGAAAACGGCGTCTGGACTTACTCGCAGGAGGATATTATTACCGCCCTGCAAAGCTGCTACGCCGATCTGAAACGCGACGTCAGGGAGCGCTTCTCCGTAACACTTACGGGCTTTGCGGGAATGGGTATCTCGGCGATGATGCACGGCTATCTCGCCTTTGACGAGGCCGACCGCCTGCTGGTGCCGTTCAGGACGTGGCGGAACACGATGACAGCCGGGGCCGCCGAAAAGCTGACGGCGCTCTTCGGCTTCAATATCCCGCAGCGCTGGAGCATCGCTCATCTTTATCAGGCGATGCTGAACGGAGAGCCCCACGTCAAGCAGATCGCCCACCTGAATACGCTGGCAGGCTATGTCCACTTTCTTCTGACGGGCAGACGGGTGCTGGGCGTCGGCGACGCTTCGGGAATGTTCCCCGTTGAGGGTGGCTGCCGGTATAACAGCGAGATGATGAAGAGCTTTTCAGCGCTTCCCGAGGCTGCGGCCTGCGGCCGTGAGCTTCGCGATATGCTCCCCGTGATCGCTGCGGCAGGAGAAGAGTGCGGCAGGCTCACAGAGCGCGGCGCCGTGCTGCTTGACCCTGAGGGCGACCTGAAAGCCGGCGTTCCGCTCTGTCCCCCCGAGGGCGACGCAGGCACGGGAATGACCGCCACAAATTCCGTCCGCGCGGGAACGGGGAACATTTCCGCAGGGACGTCCGTGTTCTCGATGCTGGTGCTGGAGCGCGAGCTTTCGGGCTGCTACCCCGAGATAGACGTCGTCACTACTCCCGACGGGGCGCCTGTGGCTATGGTACACTGCAACAACTGCTGCGGAGAGCTGGACTACTGGGTGAAGCTGTTTGAACAGTTCGCTGAGCTTTCGGGCAGCCGACTTGACCGCGGCAGCATCTATGAGCTGCTGTACAGGAACGCCATGACCGCTCCTGCCGACTGCGGCGGAGTGACCGCCTGCAACTTCATTTCGGGAGAGCCCGTCGCCGGTGTGGCGGAGGGCAGGCCGATGTATATGCGCTCTCCCGACAGCCGCGCCGATCTCGGAGCCTTCGTCCGCGCCGAGCTTTACGCCTCTCTGGCGGCGCTCAAGCTTGGCAACGATATACTTTTTGAGAAGGAAAAAATGACCGCGAAGCGCTTCAACTGCCACGGCGGATTGTTCAAGGTCAAGGGCGCGGCGGCACAGATCGCTGCCGACGGTCTCGGCACCCCCACCGCAGTTGCCGCAAGCGCCGGAGAAGGCGGCGCCTGGGGCATGGCTCTGCTGGCGCAGTATATGGTCACGGGCGGCGGCCTGAGCCTTGCCGACTGGCTTGAAAGCCGCGTCTTCGCAGGCCTCGAGGCCGAGGAGTATTCTCCCGACGAGCAGGGCTCGCGGGGCTTTGCGGAATACATGAAGAATTACAGAATCGTCCTTGAAGCCGAGAGAACGATGAAAGCACAGAAGGAGAAGCAAGATGCTTGAAGAACTTAAACAGAAGGTGCTGGAGGCTAATCTGATGCTGCCGAAGCACGGGCTGGTGACCTTTACCTGGGGAAATGTCTCCGCGGTGGACAGGGCAAGCGGCCTGATGGTGATAAAGCCCTCGGGCGTTGAGTACGAGGGAATGAAGGCCGAGGATATGGTGGTGGTGAGCCTTGAAACGGGCGAGACCGTCGAGGGCGGCTACCGACCCTCCAGCGACACTCCCACACATCTCGAGCTTTACAGGAAATTCCCGCAGATAGGCGGCATCTGTCACACGCACAGCCGCTGGGCGGTGGCCTTTGCTCAGGCCGGACGGGGCATACTCCCGATGGGGACGACCCACGCCGATTATTTCTACGGCGAGGTGCCCTGCACCAGAGCCATGACTCCCGCCGAGATCGCAGGAGAATATGAGAAGGAAACCGGCACCGTCATAATCGAGGCCTTCGAGGGGAAGGATCCCATGGACATACCCGCTGTGCTGGTGCGCAGCCACGGCCCCTTCACCTGGGGCAGGGACGCTTACGACGCCGTTTATCACGCTGTCGTACTCGAGGAGGTAGCCTTCATGAATTACCACACCCTGGGGCTCGACCCGACGGCAGGCGCCATGCAGCAGGAGCTGCTTGACAAGCATTATTTGAGGAAACACGGAAAGAACGCCTATTACGGCCAGATCAAGGAGGAAGACAAATGAGATTCAGGAACCCTGTAGTTAAAGGCTTTTATCCAGACCCCAGCGTTTGCTTTGCAAACGGCAGGTATTATATGGTGTGCAGCTCGTTCCAGTATTTTCCCGGTATCCCGCTTTTCGAGAGCGAGGACCTGGTCAACTGGAAGCAGATCGGCTATGTGCTGACACGCCGCAGCCAGGTGATGCTGGATAAGATAAACAGCTCGGGCGGTATCTTCGCCCCGACGATAAGATTCAACAAGGGCAGGTTCTACGTTGTCACCACCAACGACACCACCAGCCAGAATTTTTATGTCTATACCGACGACATCTACGGCGAGTGGTCGGAGCCCATCTATGTGGATCAGGGCGGCATCGACCCCTCTCTCTACTTCGAGAAGAACAGGGTGTATTTCATGTCCAACGGCGAGGACGATAACGGCGTCGGCGGCGTCGTTCAGTGCGAGATCGACATCGAGACCGGCAAGAAGCTGTCCGAGAGCAAGTGCATCTGGCAGGGCAGCGGCGGACGCTTCCTCGAGAGCCCCCACCTTTACAAGATCGGCCGCTGGTATTATCTGATGGCTGCCGAGGGCGGCACCGAGTACGGCCACATGATAACCTGCGCCCGCAGCCGCAGCCTCTGGGGCAGATATTCCCGCAATCCCAACAACCCTGTGCTCTCCAACCGCAACAAGGCGCCGTATATCATTCAGGGCATCGGCCACGGCGACCTGATCCAGGACAGGGAGGGCAACTGGTTCATCCTGAGCCTCGGCTTCAGGCAGATACACCTCTGGATGCCCTTCCACAACCTCGGCCGCGAGGTGTTCCTGACACCCGTCAAGTTCGGCGAGGACGGCTGGTTCACCGCAGGCATGGACGGCACCACCGAGGAATACTTCGAGATCGACGGCGATTTCGATCAGGAGATCGTGAACCACTACGACTTCGGCAATCTGAAATGGGACGTGGACTGGTGCTATATGCGTCAGCCCGACCTCAGGAATTACGAGCTCTCAGAGGGCAAGGCCGTCCTTCACGGAACGGACATCACCCTTGACGAGGCCGACTCTCCCACCTTCCTTGCCCTGAGGCAGAAGGAGTTCAATATGATGATGTCGGCGCAGGTAAGCGTCGAGGGCAGCGGCGAGGCAGGCTTCACCGTTTATATGTGTGAGAACGAGCACTATGAGGTCGCTATCCGCAAGGCTCCCGAGGGCGAGGGCTACGAGGCTGTGCTGAAGCTGAATATCGGCGGCATCAAGCATATCCAGAAGGCCGTACCGCTTTCTTCCAGCAAAGCGCAGCTCTATGTCCAGTCGGATAATTTCAGCTACAGCTTCTACTTCCGCGAGGAGGACGCAGCCGTCAAGACCTCTCTCGGCTACGGCTACGCAAAGTACCTCACCAGCGAAGTGT
>CAMNBY010000243.1 GCA_946533615.1 uncultured Clostridia bacterium | reverse complement strand
TTATTTTCTTGCTTATCATCATGGCGACGGCTTCGGTGCCGTCGAGGCAGGCTCCCGCATGAATGACGAGGCCGACTCCGCAGCCGAGCATCAGCCCTCCGAAGACGGTGGCCAGCAGCTTGTCGTCGGTGACCGTGAAACTGATGTTCCCCAGCACAGAGAGCGCTGCCGAAAAAACGAGCATCGCGGCGATGGTCTTGAAAAGAAAGGCCTTCTCAAGTCTTCTGCTGCCTATCCAGACAAGCGGCATATTGAGCAGGACAGTAAGCAATCCGAGCGGCACAGGAGTCAGCTGGCTGATTATCATGCTGATGCCGACCATGCCGCCGTCCATTATCCGGACGGGAATGAGGACACGCTCGAGCGCAAAGGCGGCGATAACACAGCCCAGGAGCAGCTGTGCTGACGAAACGATACGCTGAAAAATAGGTTTTTGTATCATGAGCATCACCCGTCAAAATTTTTACTGCGAGATGAACAATACTCCCAGTGTCCCGGGGCCGCAGTGGCTCGAGATGACGCCGCCTGCCCTGGTCTCGATGACTTCCCCGAAATATCCAAGCGAGTTCAGGTACTCCAGCACCTTCTCAACGGGCTCGCGGCTGCTGTCGGGCACCGTATGCGTCACAAACACTCTCTCGGGGCGAGCCTTCAAAAGCTCCTCCTCCATCTCCTTCGCGTAGTTAAGTATGATCTCCGAATACTTTCCGCGATACTTCTTACCTGCGCCCATAACGCCATCCTTGACGTGTATCCTCGGGTGCAGGCGCAGCACGCTGCCTGCCATTGCCGCAAGTCCGCTGCACCGTCCTCCCCTGTGAAGATAGGTCAGTGTATCGACCACAAAGCTTGCTCTCACCTTCGGGATCAGGGCGTTGATGTGGCTCACGATCTCCGCGGCAGGAACGCCCTTCTGCGCCATCTCTGCGGCCTCGACCACCAGCAGTCCTATTCCCGTGGAAAGATTGCGCGAGTCGATATAATGCACCCTGTCGGCGGCATCGAGGGTCTGTGCCGCAAGGCGGATAACGTTGCCCATATTTGACATCTCTGTCGAGATCGAGAAGGCGATGATCTCGTCGCCTGCTTCGAGGGCGGGTCTCATTATCGCCTTGACGTCGTCCAGCGAGGCTGCGGACGTCTTTGGCGTAGTCTTATGCTCGTCCGACCAGCGGAAGATCTCCTCGGGGGTGATGTTCACCCTGTCCTTGTAGTCCTTCTCGCCGAGGATTATATAAAGCGGCATGAGCGTGATGTCATAGCGCCTTAGCAGCTCCTCCGAGAGGTCGCTGGTGCTGTCGGAAAATATTTTTACCATTTACGGTCACCGTTCCTTGATAATAAATTTATGTATATTTATATTGTAGCACCGTAACCCGATTAAGTCAAGAGAGGAGCCGCTTCTGCCCTCCCCTTGCATTTTTCCGCTTATCTGTTATAATAATAGATGATCTTATCACACAAAAGGAGGCACGAAATGGACGCGCTCGGATACATCGGCAGCTTTTCACGGGGCGGAGCGCCCGTCAGGGATCTTGGGAGGATACGCTCGCTGCTGGCGGCTCTCGGCGACCCGCAGGAGCAGCTCAGGTTCGTACACATCGCAGGCACCAACGGCAAGGGCTCGATCGCCGAGATGCTGGCCTGCTCACTGACACGCGCAGGCTACAGGACGGGGCTGTTCACCTCGCCCTATATAATCAACTTTTACGACCGCATACGCCTCGACGGGCGGTGCATCGCTCCCGGAGAGCTGGAGACTGTGACAGAGGCGCTGCGCCCTGCGGTCGAGGCTCACCCGCTCAGGGAGCAATTCTCTCAGTTCGAGATAACACAGGCGGCGGCCTTTCTCTGGTACAGGCAGCAAGGCTGTGATGTTGTGGTGCTCGAGGCAGGGCTCGGCGGTCTGCTGGACAGCACCAACGTTATCTCGGCGCCGCTGGTCTCGGTGATAGGCTCGATCGGCCTTGACCACACCGCGATACTTGGCAACACGATAGAAAAGATCGCCGCCCAGAAAGCGGGCATAATAAAGCCCGGAGCGCCCTGCGTGCTTTCGGTCGGGGCAGCCCCCGAGGCCGAGGCTGTTTTCCGCGAGGCAGCAGCAAGAGCAGGCAGCGAGCTCATTATCCCCGACACCGCGGCGCTCACGGTGCGTTCCTGTGGCCTCGAGGGCAGCAGCTTTTCCTACAAGGGCCGCAGCTACGCGCTTTCAATGATCGGCGAGCACCAGATACGCAACGCCCTGACGGCTATTGAAGCCGCTGAGGTCATCAGCCGAAGCCTTCCCGTAAGTTACGAGGCGCTTCGCGAGGGGCTTTTTGAAGCAAGGATCTTCGGACGGGTAGAGCTGCTGTCAAGGGAGCCTCTTGTTATCCTTGACGGCGGCCACAACCCCGACGCCTTCAAAGCGCTCTCGCAGGCGCTGGAGCTTGCGGAGGGCCGGACGATACGCGCGGTCATCGGTATGCACACGGACAAGGACGCCGCCTCTTCGATCGGCATGATCGCACCGCAGGTCAGTGAGTTCTACCCCGTCAGCGGCTTTTCGGACAGGGACATACCTGCGGAGCGGCTGGCGGAGATCATAGCCTCGGCAGGCGGTCGGGCGCTGCCCTCGGGGGAAGACATCATCGCTCTGATACGGCGGCTGGCAGCCGAACACCCGAATGATGTGCTGCTGATCTCGGGGTCTCTGTATCTGGTGGCTTTTGTCAAGCAGCATCTGACATTTTTCGGCTGATCTTTCAAAAGAGAAAATATACGGACACTTGACATAAGGCACACGATTGTTGAAAACTCTGTTGAAAGTGTTAAAAACTCGCCTGAAAATGTGTTCCCGGCGGTTGAAAGCCTGCGGGTTTTCAACAATGATACAAAAAAACGCCCACTTGCGGACGCTTGAAGAAATTACCAGTCCGCCGCGAGTACGAATAATCTCCCCGAAGCTGCCCTGACAGCCCCGGACACAAAAAAGGGTATTCCCTCTTACGGGGGAATACCCTTTCTGCGCGTGATCTATAAGCATTTATCCGATGTGGTCCTTGCCGCCCATATACATTCTCAGGGGCTCGGGGATAGCGATAGTGCCGTCGGCCTTCAGGTTGTTCTCGAGGAAGGCGATGAGCATTCTCGGGGGGGCAACAACGGTGTTGTTCAGTGTGTGTGCATAATACTTGCTGCCGTCCTCTGCCTTGATGCGTATGCCGAGGCGCCTTGCCTGTGCGTCGCCGAGGTTCGAGCAGGAGCCTACCTCGAAATACTTCTGCTGTCTGGGGCTCCACGCCTCAACGTCGCAGCTCTTGACCTTCAGGTCTGCCAGATCGCCCGAGCAGCACTCGAGAGTTCTTACGGGGATATCCAGCGTACGGAAGAAGTCAACGCTGTTCTGCCAGAGCTTGTCATACCACGCCTTGCTGTCCTCGGGCTTGCAGACAACGATCATTTCCTGCTTTTCAAACTGGTGGATACGGTAAACTCCGCGCTCCTCGATGCCGTGTGCGCCGACCTCCTTGCGGAAGCAGGGGCTGTAGCTGGTGAGGGTCTTGGGGAGCTCACGCTCGGGGGTGATAGTGTCGATGAACTTGCCGATCATCGAATGCTCGGAGGTGCCGATGAGGTAGAGATCCTCGCCCTCGATCTTGTACATCATGTTCTCCATCTCGGCGAAGCTCATAACTCCGTTCACAACGTTCGAGCGGATCATGAAGGGCGGAACATAATATGTAAAGCCCCTGTCGATCATGAAATCTCTTGCATAAGAAAGGATAGCCGAATGCAGTCTTGCGATGTCTCCCGAGAGGTAATAGAAGCCGTTGCCGCTGGTCTTTCTTGCGGCGTCGAGGTCGATGCCGTTGAGCCTTTCCATTATGTCAACGTGATAGGGGACCTCATAATCGGGAACAACGGGCTCGCCGAAGCGCTCGATCTCAACGTTCTCGCTGTCGTCCTTGCCTATCGGAACAGAGGGGTCGATGATATTGGGGATCACCATCATTCTCTTTTTGATCTCTTCCTCGAGCTCGGCCTCTCTTGCCTCAAGCTTGGGAAGCTCCTCGCCGAGCTGCTTTACCTCGGCCTTTACCTTTTCGGCTTCTTCCTTTTCGCCCTTTGCCATAAGGCCGCCGATCTGCTTTGAGAGGGTGTTCCTCTTGGCTCTGTACTCGTCGCACTTGGTCTTGGTAGCGCGGTACTCCTTGTCCATCTCGACTACCTCGTCAACGAGAGGCAGCTTATCGTCCTGAAATTTCTTTTTGATGTTTTCCTTTATGAGCTCAGGCTCTGTGCGGAAAAGTTTGATATCAAGCATTTTTATCTCTCCTTAGAATAATTATGGTCATACCCATAAAATTATACATCAAAACTCCCCCCTTGTCAAGTTTGTTTTAATCCGCGAGATCACTCGCAAGCTCGTTCACAACAGCGAAGTGTGCCGGAGCTCCCTCGCGATACGGTGGGGGTCAGAAGGATAGAGGAAGAGGAAACGCCCGAGCAAGGGTCGAGCAAGAGGAAACGCCCTCACAAAGCTTAGCTAAAACCTCGCTGTCCACAAATTGGCCGGAATCCAAGGGGCGGCCTTAGCCCCTTGGCAGGGTTTTTAGGGGCAGCGCCCCTAAATCGCCGACCGCAGTCGGCGAA
>CAMNBY010000242.1 GCA_946533615.1 uncultured Clostridia bacterium | reverse complement strand
ACTTCAAAGCCTGATGAATTTTGGGAAATATCAGGCGCCCTCGCCAAAAATCATTAGAAGTTTTAGGGAGGGGGTTTGGGGGATGACCCTTTTTCAAAAGGGTCTCCCCCAATAGCACGAGGGTAATGACGGGACACGCCGGCGGAAGGAGCGCGGAGCGGATGGACAGGGACATGAATAAGGAAGGATTGGTTTGAAAAAATGAACAAGGAATTATTTGAGGCGCTGACGCTCTTAGAGAAGGAGAACGACATTGATGCTGAGGCACTGATAGAGACGGTCAAGAGCGGCATAATGAAGGCGATCAAGAAAGATTATCCGAACTGCGAGAACATCTCGGTAGAGATCGAGCCCGAGACGGGCAAGTTCGAGATGAAGATACTGAAAGAGATCGTTGAGGGCGAGCCTGAAGATCCCGACAATCAGATCAGTCTTGACGAAGCGAGGACGCTCAGCAAGAGGGCGAGAGTCGGCGGTGTAGCAGAGATCAAGCTCAACCCCGGAAAGTTCGGCCGAGTTGCGGCGCAGAACGCAAAGCAGTCGATCAAGCACGAGATCAAGGGCTTTGAGCGCGAGAAGCTTATCGAGCAGTACAAGGACAAGGTCTGCGAGTGCGTGCCTGCCGTAGTTCAGAAGGTAGAGCCCGCGACACTGAACGCAGTAGTTACGATCGACAAGAACGAAGTATATTTTATCAGAAAAGAGCAGATCCCCGGAGAGGTACTCAAGCCGGGCGATGTTATCAGCGTATACGTCGTAGGTGTTTCCTCTCCCGAGAAGAAGCCCTCGATACGCATTTCGAGGACGCACAGAGAGCTTGTTAAGAGGCTGTTTGAGCGCGAGATCCCCGAGATCGCGGACGGCATCGTAGAGGTAAAGGCCATCTCGCGAGTTGCCGGCGCAAGGAGCAAGGTAGCAGTCATCAGCCACGACCCGAACGTTGACGCTATCGGAGCCTGCATCGGCCCGGGCAAGTCCAGAATCACTGCCATTGTAAACGAGCTCAAGGGCGAGAAGATCGACATTATTCTCTGGAGCGAGGATCCCGAGGAGTTCATTGCCAAGGCGCTGGCTCCCGCAGAGGTCAAGAGCGTCGAGGTCTACGAGGACGAGGAGATCAGGGAGTGCAGGGTCATCGTTCCGAACAACCAGCTCTCTCTGGCGATCGGCAACAAGGGTCAGAACGCCAAGCTGGCGGCAGGCCTGACGGGCTACAGGATCGACATTCTTCCCGAGGTGCCGCTGCCCGAGGAGGAGCCCGAGGACACGGACGACTGATTTGACATAAGGAGAGGCAAATGAAGACCAGAAAGATACCGATGAGAATGTGCCTTGGCTGCGGAGAGCAGAAGCCCAAGAAGGAGCTTATCCGCGTAGTCAAGTCCAAGGAGGGCGACATCTCTCTTGACCTGACGGGACGCAAGGCAGGCAGAGGCGCCTATGTGTGCAGAGACGTGGAGTGTCTTAAAAAGGCACGCCTCTCTCACAGGCTCGAGAAGAGCTTCGAGTGCCGCATAGAGGACGCCGTGTACGACGGGATGGAGGCTGAGCTGACAGATGAACAATAAGCTGGGACTTATCACGATGTGCGCAAAGGCGGGGCGGCTCTCGCTGGGAATGGACATGGCCAAGGACGCCTGCCGCAGCGGCAGCGCAAAGGGGCTGTTCGTCTCGACGGATCTTTCCGAGAAGAGCCTCAAGGAAATGAGATATTACAGCGCAAGATACGGCGTTAAGCTCTGGTCGCTGGGTATCGGCATGGACGAGATCCAGCAGAGCCTTGGACGCAGAACGGGCATTATCGCCGTCAACGACGCAGGCTTCGCGGCCTCGTGCGCAAAGGGGCTCACACTTATTGATGTGAGCGATATAGAGTATTGATAATTATAAGGAGGATCACTGCCTATGAATAAGAAATACAAGCTCAACGAACTGGCAAAGGATCTCGGACTTGCAAGCAGCAAGCTCGTGGAGTGCCTTGCCGCCCTCGGAGGGGAGCCCAAGAAGACCGTTTCGGCGCTGACGCCCGAGGAGGTCAGCTTTGTGTTCGATTTCTTTACACAGCAGAACCAGGTCGAGAATTTTGACGCATATTTTGCAAACACCGTAAGACCCGAGGGCGTTCCCGAGAAGAAGCCCGCCAAGAAGGTCGCAAAGCCGAAGGCCGAGGAGAAGAAGCCCGAGCCCGAGAAGCCTGCCGAGACAGCGCCTGCTGCCGAGGCTGCTCCCGAGGCAAAGCCCGAGCCCGAAAAGGCCGCTCCCGCTGCCGAAAAGAAGCAGGAGGAGAAGAAGGCAGAGGAAAAGAAGCCCGAAAAGAAGAAGGAGCCCAAGAAGCTTGCCAAGAAGCAGGAGCACGGCGTAAAGACCGTTATCGGCGGCTCGAAGAAGGACTCCGACGAGAGCTACACTGTTTCCTCTCAGGAGACTCAGGGCAAGCACGTAGACACAAGGGGCAGTTATGTAGAGCTGGATAAATACAACGAGAAGTACGACAACCTTGCAAACACCAAGCAGAACAAGAGCAAGGACAACTTCCAGAAGAAGCAGAAGCTTACCCAGAAGTCGCAGCAGTACAAGAAGCAGCAGAATCAGGGAGCCCGCCGCCGCGAGGCCGAGACCGAGAAGGAGAGACTGCGCCGTCTTGAGCTCGAGAAGGCCAGAAAGCAGCAGCTCAAGGTGCTTATCCCCGATGAGATCGTTGTTTCCGAGCTGGCGTCCCGCCTGAAGGTCACCGCCACCGAGGTCATCAAGAAGCTGATGGGTCTTGGCGTAATGGCATCTATAAACGAGACCATCGACTTTGACACCGCAGCCCTTGTAGCGGAAGAGCTGGGCGCAAAGGTAGAGAAGGAAGTCATCGTCACCATCGAAGAGAGGCTGATCGTTGACGAGGAGGATTCCGAGGAGAACCTTGAGGAGCGCTGCCCCGTAGTTGTTGTTATGGGTCACGTTGACCACGGCAAGACCTCGATACTTGACCGCATCAGGAACGCCAACGTTGCCGAGGGCGAGGCCGGCGGCATCACCCAGCACATCGGCGCATATCAGGTATACTACCACAACAAGAAGATCACCTTCCTTGACACCCCCGGACACGAGGCGTTCACAGCCATGAGAGCCCGCGGCGCGAACGTTACGGATATCGCTATCCTTGTTGTTGCCGCGGACGACGGCATCATGCCGCAGACCGTTGAATCCATAAACCACGCAAAGGCCGCAGGCGTTTCCATTATCGTTGCGATCAACAAGATGGACAAGGAAGGCGCCGATGCAGAGCGCGTAAAGCAGGAGCTCACCGAGCACAGCCTCGTAGTTGAGGAATGGGGCGGCGACGTTATCGCTGTTCCTGTTTCGGCAAAGACAGGTCAGGGCATTGACGAGCTGCTGGAGAGCATTCTTCTTGTAGCCGAGGTAAAGGAGCTCAAGGCCAACCCCAACAAGGCTGCCAAGGGTACTGTTATCGAGGCCAAGCTGGACAAGGGCAAGGGCCCGACCGCGACTCTGCTGGTAGAGGGCGGAACCCTTCACACAGGCGATGTCATCATCGCAGGCACAGCTGTCGGCCGTGTAAGGACGATGACTAACGACAAGGGTCACAAGATCGACAAGGCAGGTCCTTCGACTCCTGTAGAGGTGACCGGACTTGCAGAGGTCCCGATGAGCGGCGACACCTTCAACGCTGTTGCAGACGAGAAGCTTGCGCGTGAGCTTGTTGAGCAGAGAAAGCACCAGGCGAAGGAAGAAGAATTCAAGAAGTACAACAAGGTAACGCTTGACAACCTGTTCAGCCAGATCAGCGAGGGCGAGGTCAAGGAGCTGCCTATCATTGTAAAGGCCGACGTTCAGGGCTCGGTCGAGGCCGTAAAGCAGAGCCTCGAGAAGATCTCGAACGATGAGGTAAGGGTGCGCGTTATCCACGGCGCAGTAGGTGCCGTAAACGAGAGCGACGTAATGCTTGCCAACGCATCGAACGCTATAATCGTAGGCTTCAACGTTCGTCCCGACCCCGTAGCGAAGGAGAACGCGGAGCGCGACGGCGTAGACATTCGTCTTTACAGGATAATCTACGATGCTATCGAAGAGATCACGACGGCGATGAAGGGTATGCTGGCTCCCAAGTACCGCGAGATCGACACTGCCCGTGTCGAGGTACGTCAGGTATACAAGATCTCCAACGTGGGCAATGTTGCAGGCTCTTACGTGCTTTCGGGCAAGATCGGCAGGAACGATCTTATCCGCGTAGTGCGTGACGGTATCATTGTAGCCGACGACAAGATGAGCTCTCTCAAGCGCTTCAAGGACGATGTCAAGGAAGTAGCCGAGGGTTACGAATGCGGCATCACGCTTGAAAAGTTCACCGACATCAAGGAAGGCGACATCTTTGAAGCCTACCAGATGGAAGAATACCGCGAGCCCTAAGGGCGGGCGGCCCAGTACGCGAGAGCGGCGGCGAAGCCGCCTCACAACTGTGTGATGAGCTGGGGCTCCCTCGCGATACGGTGGCACGCAGAGAGGTTCAGTAAAAGGAAAAGCCCGAACAAGGCACCTCTTGCCTCTTGCCTCTCTCATATAGCATATAGCATCTAACAGCTGACATCTAAAAGGGGGAATTTCGATGCTTGGAAGAAACAAGCGCTTTGCGGCTCTGCTGATGGCGGCGGCGGTCGGCGCGTCTCTTGCTTCCTGCGGGAGCAAGGACAGCAGCACCGACGGCGGTACAGGCAGCGGCGAGGCGGGATATGTAAGCGAACCAACCGCACAGGCAGTGCCCGAGGGGACGTACTTTGTCTTTGACCTTGCGCTGGAGGACAGCGTGAAGCGTGCAAACTCCACGGCAGACGAGTTCCTCTCCGAGGCGAAGGCGGCTTATTCGGGCTTTGACGAGCTTGACGGTTCACGCCGCGTGATGAGCCGCAGCAAGTGCAGGACGATAGAGTTTTCAAACGGGGCTTTCACGGCCTTCGACGGCTACTCGACGGTGTACAGGTTCGAGGGCTCGTGCTCGGCTGATGACAGCGGCCTCAGCTTCAGCTATGACAAGCTCACCAAGCTTGTGTATATCTCGCGCGGAGCAGGCGCAGAGGACGAGCAGGCTGTGCTTGCCGAGCCCGACTCGTCAGAATTCGCCGCAGGCGGCAGCGACGAAGCAGGCTTCGGCAAGCGGCTGTCCGACCTGAGCGCAAACGGTTCCTACATTGCTCATGCGGGCTCGATGCGCTTCTACACACATTTCAATGATGACCCGCCCACGGGTATAGCTCATGCTGACGGCAAGGACGAAGAACCCGATCCGCTGCAGATCGTGCCTGTTGTCACGGGCGATCCGGGACGCATGGCCTTGTGGCAGCTTCCCGATGACAAATACGCTGCTGCGGGCTCAGAGCGGCTCTCTGTTCGCGGAGATTTTCTCTGCGGCGACAGTGTCGGCTGGACGCTTGACGGCGGCTACACTCCGGGCGAGAGCTTCACCGTGACCTACGATCCGTCGCAGACCATCGCGGCTCGCGCTTACGAGGAGACCGACACACAGGCGGCAGACGTGCTTGCCAGATACGAGGCTGTGCTCGGCACGGTAGGCCCGACGAAGATCACATTCAACGAAGGCTACTGGAAGTGGACGACCGCTGACGGCGCCGAGATCTCCTCTGGGGAGTACTCCGAAAGCTCTGACCGCCCGGGATTTATACTGATAAATCCTCTCGGCACGTCATACAACAAGCGCCTCGGCATAGTGGAGTATCTTTACATCGAGGCGGGCAGCATTTACTATCCTTATGCGGTAAAGGCTGAATAAAAAAGCAACGGAAAGGGGGCCTGCGGCGATGCGCCGAAAACTGATACTTATCCTGTGTCTTTGCGTCGGGCTTACGGGCTGCAAAAACCAGGCCTTTGGCGGCGATGCGGGCGGCTGGAAGGAGAACACCTCCGAAATGACGGAGTACGATCCCGACGGCTCGTCAGGATCAAGCGGAAGCTCGCAGGAAGTGACTCTCACCGAATATCACAGGCTGAACGACGATTATTTTATGGATGCCGCCGACGTTGACGAGGGCATCGAGGTATTGAGGGCCAACGCCAACGAGTTCTACACCGAGACCTCGCCTTATTTTGTAAAGACGCTGCGCCTCGGCGATGACGGCAGCTTCGAGCTCTGGGAGAGCCTTGCTGACGGCAACGACCCCGAGAGCGTTTACACGGGGACATACACTGTCGGCGCTGACGGCGGAGTGGAATTTGAATACAAGTCACTTCGCCGCGGCAGCACTGCTGTTCTTGCGACGGCAGATGACGACGACGGCAAGGCCATGCAGGGGATGAACGCCACAGGCAGCTACCCCGACTTTATCTCGCCGCCCGCGGCGTGTGTCCAGAAGGACGACATTTACGGCGAGCTGCCGATAATGCGCAGGCTTCCGCTGACCGAGCGCCCCTACGCGATAACCTCGGGGCGCTACGATATGCAGCTTTACAGGAAGGGCACCCTGCTCTGCACCGACCTTTACGGTGTCGAGCTGAAGGGCAGCTACGAGCGCGGCAAGGATTTCACCCTGAGCTTCACGCCCTCGGCGATCTACACCGAAGACCCGCTCTACAAGGACGGGGCGTTCTACTCCGAGGATCAGGTCAAGGAAAGCCTTGCAAAGGTCAAGGCGGCTGTCGGCACCGACGGCGAGACCGAGATAAGCTTCTCGGGCGGGAAGTGGGTCTGGAAGGCAGGCGGCAAGGTCGTTTCCTCGGGCACCTACAGCGATAGCGATGAGCTCGAGGGCTTTGTCAGAATGAAGCCCGACAAGCAGGGCTCCTCCGCGATGATAACGTGGTTTTACATAACAGACGGCGGGATATACTACCCGTTCATGATAGAGACAAAGCAGGTGGAAAAATGAACACAGCAGAAAGAGTAAGACTTCTGGCGCAGCCGCTCTGCGACGAGCAGGGGCTGTTCCTTTGGGACGTAAGATTTGAAAAGGAGGGCGCCACCTGGTACCTTAAGGTGCTGATCGACCGTGACGGCGGCGTTGACATGGACGCCTGCGAGGCATTCACGAGACCCTTCAACGACATTCTTGACGAGGCTGATCCGATCGCCCAGAGCTACGTTCTCGAGGTCGGGAGCCCGGGACTTGGCAGAGAGCTCAGAAGACCCGAGCACTTCATCGTCTGCATCGGCGACGAGGTAAGGGTAAAGACCATTCGCCCTAACGCTGACGGAGACAGGGAGTTCGTCGGCATTCTGATGAGCTATGACAAGAACGAATTCACTATAGCCCAGAGTGAAGCCGAAGAAGACCGTCTGACCTTCCGCCTCTCCGACTGTGCCACAGTAAAACTAAATGACGATTCTTTTTGATACGCGGCCCTAAGGGCGGGCGGCCCGATTCGCGTGATCGGCGGCAAGCCGCCTCACAACTGTGTGATGTGCCGGGGCTCCCTCGCGATACGGTTTTTTTGATCCGCGAGATCACTCGCAAGCTCGTTTACAACAGCGAAATGTGCCGGAGCTCCCTCGCGATACGGTGGGGGTCAGCCGGATAGAGCGAGAGGA
>CAMNBY010000241.1 GCA_946533615.1 uncultured Clostridia bacterium | reverse complement strand
AGTTTTCTTGTTTTTATCAGCAAAGACCCTGTTCCTTTTCAACTCAGCCTCGATCATCTTGCGGAATATCTCGCTTTCGCAAAGCTCGCGGAATGCAGGGTGGTAAAAGCCGCCGATCATATCCCGCTCAACAAATTCGCTGGCGTGGAGCCCGCATTTTATAACTCTGATACCCGCAGCCTCAAAATCGAGGAGCATATCGGAGCAGATACCGACGACCGTTTCAAACGGCATTGTCTGATACTTCCCCGAACGGTAAAGCGAACCCAGCAGCGTGTGTTCAAGTATCACCACAGGGTAGATCCTTACCGTATCGGGCGCTATTTCAAGCACCTTTGCGATATTCGCCCGTTCCGTTTCCTCGTCCGAACGGTAAAGCCCGACCATGAGCTGCAAGCCGAGTTCAAAGCCTTGACTTTTGATCAGCTCCGAGGCTTTTTTTATATCCTCGGCAGTGTGACCCCGGCGGTTAGCCGAAAGCACTTCATCGCTAAGCGACTGTGCCCCGAGCTCAATTGCAGTCACGCCGTATTTTTTCAGCAGACCGAGCACCTCGCTGTCAATGCAGTCAGGACGGGTCGAGAGCCTGATGCCCTTGAAGCCGCCTTCTCCGATAAACGGTGCCGAAGCATCGAGCAGTTCGGTCATATAGCTGCGCTCGATTGCCGTAAAACTGCCGCCAAAAAAAGCTATCTCTGTATTTGCCGGGTCTTTGATCTCGCGTCTCGCCTGCTCGCAGATGCGCTTTACATCCTCGCCGCGAGGAAGCTCGTCCTCGCCCGAGATCGTGTTCTGGTCGCAGAACGAACATTTGAAAGGGCACCCCGCGTGAGGCACAAAAACAGAGATATTGCTGTGTCTGCTCACGGCTTTATACCCATCAGGGCAAGAGCCTCTTTTGCGGCTTCCTGCTCTGCGGCCTTCTTTGAACGTCCCGTGCCCTCCGCAATAACATTCTGGTTCAGCATTACCTGAACGGTAAAATGCTTGTCGTGGTCGGGGCCAAATTCATCTTTGAGATTATAGATTATCTTCTCCTCGGGGTTTCTCTGAATAACTTCCTGAAGAATGGTCTTGTAATCGTGGAAGGCGTCAGACCCCTTGGGCGTGATGTCTTTCGGGATAAACGAAAGTATGTAAGGCCTTGCAGCCTCTATCCCACCGTCAAGATATATCGCGGCGATAACAGCCTCAAAGGCATCTGAAACTATCGAAGGCCGTTCCCTGCCGCCATTCATGTCTTCGCCCTTTCCAAGAAAGATATGCGAGCCAAGATCAATAGTCTTTGCGAACTCAAATAATGAGCTCTCACACACCAGCGATGCACGCAGTTTTGAAAGATCGCCCTCGGGAATATGGGTGAAGTGCTTGAATATATAATCGGAAACAACTATCGACAGCACGGAATCTCCGAGAAATTCAAGCCGCTCGTTGCTTTTGTAGTTTTTGTTCTCGTTAGCAAAGGAAGAATGTGAAAGCGCCTCAAAAAGCAGCTTTTCATTCTTGAAGCTGTAATTGATCTTTTCCTGCAAAAGAGCGAGGCTTTCCTTCGGCTCCATTTACAGCACTCCCTTTCATTCCTCGGCGGCAGCGCCGTCTTGATCCTTCATCTGAGAAAGAACTTCCGAGATCTCATTTATAGCATTAGAAGCAATAAACTCTTTTGCCTGACGAACAGCGTTATAGAAAGCGCGGGCGTTGGACGAACCGTGAGCCTTGATAATCGCCTTTCTTGTGCCGAGAAGCGGTGCACCGCCGTACTCCGAGTAGTCAAGGGACTTCTTGAATTCCTTTATGCTGCCCATCATCATGGCTGCGGCAAGCTTGGTCTTTGTGTTCTTGTAGAACATATCCTTCATGGCTTTGGAGAAGAATTTTCCCATGCCCTCATAGGTCTTGAGTATCAGATTACCGCAAAAACCGTCGGCAACTACAACATCAGCCTCGTCAAAGGGAATGTGTCTCGCCTCGATGTTTCCTGTGAAGTTGAACGGCGCCTGCTTCATGAGCGGATAGGTCTCCAGCTCCAGAGGTCTTCCCTTGCTTTCCTCAGCGCCGATATTTGCAAGCGCCACCTTGGGAGCATTCATTTTCATTACTCTGTTCATATAGATCGAACCCATAAGGCCGAACTGAACGAGTATCTCGGGGCGGCATTCGGCGTTTGCACCGCTGTCAAGAAGCATACAGGGCTTGTCGGTCGTCGGCAGCAGGGTCGCGAGCGCAGGACGCTTAACGCCCTTTATCCTTTTTACTATAAACGTTCCGCCTACCAGAAGTGCTCCGGTCGAACCGGCCGATACAAAGGCGTCGCCTTCACCATCGGCGAGCATCTTCATTCCGACCGCCATGGAGGAATTCTTCTTGCTCTTGATTATAGCCTTGGGGTCGTCGCAAATTTCGATAACATCATCGGCCTGCCTGATCTTCAAGCCTTCGATATCAAGGCCATTGTCCTTTGCGCAGGCCTTGATCTTTGCCTCGTCACCGACAAGTGTGATGTCTACTTTGAATTCGTGGTGAGCATCTATTGCACCCTTGATGACTTCAAGAGGCGCATTATCGCCGCCAAAGGCGTCCATTACTATGTTCATTATTATCCTCCTTCTGTGAAAGCGGCAGGCTCAAAGCCCGTTGATATATTCGTCAAGTGCAGCAAGGCCGCGATCGGCAAGCACCTGATATTTCTCCTGTTTGTTTTTTATTCTTTCGGGAAGCTCCGGAAGCACTCCCATATTGCAGCCCATTGGCTGGAAATTCTCAACTGCGGAGTCGCTGATATATTTTGAAAGAGCACCGAGCATCGTAGTATCGGGCAGCGGTCTAAGAGGCCTGCCCTCGATCATACGAGCCATATTCAAGCCCGCGAAGATACCGCTTGCCGCAGATTCGATATAGCCCTCGACGCCTGTCATCTGTCCGGCAAAGAACAGCTCGGGACGCTCGCGCAAATTGAAAAACTCTGTCAAAAGCTTCGGCGAGTTGATGAAGGTGTTTCTGTGCATAACTCCGTAGCGCAGGAAATCAGCATTTTCAAGCCCTGTGATGAGCGAGAAAACACGCTTCTGTTCCGGGAATTTCAGATTAGTCTGGAAGCCAACGATGTTATACATCGTGCCTGCGGCATTCTCGGCTCTCAGCTGAACGACAGCATAAGGCCGTCTGTCAGTCCTCGGGTCTGTCAGGCCGACGGGCTTCAAGGGGCCGAAGCGCATCGTGTCTTCTCCGCGCTTTGCGAGCACTTCGATAGGCATACAGCCCTCATAGACCTTAAAGTTATCCTTGCTGAAATGTTCCTTGTCAAACTCTTTCAGCTCGGCGCTTTCGGCATTTATCAGCTCGTTGTAAAACCTCAGATACTCTTCCTTGTTCATCGGGCAGTTGATATAATCGGCTTCTCCTCTGCCATAACGCGAAGCGAAGAAGGCCTTTGACATATCAATGCTTTCAAATGAAACTATGGGTGCGGCAGCATCGTGAAAATACAGCTGCTCACCGCAGATCCGTGAAATGTCCTGCGCAAGCCTGTCTGCCGTCAGAGGGCCTGTAGCGATAATGCAGCAGCCGTTGGGAACGGAAGTTACCTCTTCGCTGATAACTTTTATCTTTTCGCAGCTCCTGATCTGTTCGGTGACAAGATCGGAAAAAAGCTTCCTGTCAACAGCGAGAGCGCCTCCTGCGGAGACCCTGCATTTGTCGGCACACCGCATTGTCAGCGAGCCGAGCCTTCGCATCTCCTCTTTAAGCATACCTGCGGCAGATGCAAGCCTTTCGGCCTTCAGCGAATTGGAACAGACGAGCTCGGCAAAGCCCTGATACTTGTGTGCAGGCGTATATTTTTCGGGCTTCATCTCGTAAAGCTCGACCTCGTGTCCGTGCTGTGCAAGCTGCCACGCAGCCTCACAGCCTGCAAGGCCTGCACCGATGACCTTAACCGCCATTGTTAAGGCTCTTTTCGTAACCGCAGTTCTCCTTGTGACAGATCAGAACACCGTTTTTGCCGCCCTTTCTGAACAATGTAGAGCCGCACTGCGGGCATTTTTCTTCGGTCGGAACGTCCCATGTCATGAAAGTGCAGTTGGGGTTATCCTCGCAGCCGTAATATTTTTTGCCGCGTTTGGACTTTTTAAGCAGCACTCTCTTGCCGCAGAAAGGACAGTTGCCGCCCGTTTCCTGTATTATCTTCTTGGTGTTTCTGCAATCGGGGAAGCCCGAGCAGGCCATGAATTTTCCGAATTTGCCGATCTTGATGACCATAGGCTTGCCGCACAGCTCGCAGACTTCGTCTGTAGTTTCGCTCGGCACCTGGATACGTTTGCCGTCCATGTCCTCTTCGGCCTTGGTCAGCTCTTCGGAGAAATCTTTATAGAAATCATCAAGGGTCTTTGTCCAGCTCTTGCTTCCGTGTTCGACCTGGTCAAGACGGTTCTCCATTTTTGCCGTGAAAGCAACGTCAACGATCATATCGAAATGATCCTTCATAAATTCATTTGTCACTTCTCCGAGAGGTGTCGGCTTGAGCTGCTTCCCGTCGCGCTCGATATAATTCTTGGAGAGGATATTCGTAATGGTCGGCACATAGGTAGAAGGACGGCCGATGCCTGTCTCCTCAAAAGCCTTGACAAGCGAAGCCTCGGTATATCTTGCAGGCGGCTGAGTGAAGTGCTGATTGCCGTCAAGAGATGAGAGCTTCAGCGTGTCGCCCTTTTTCAGCGGAGGCAGAACGTTTTTGTTCTCGCTTTCGTCGTCCTTCGACTCTTCGTAAAGCACTGTAAAGCCGTCAAATTTAACAGAATAGCCGGAAGCCTTGAAGCCGCAGCCATTGGCTTCTATATCCACCGAAACAGTATCCATAAGGCAGCTTGCCATCTGGCTTGCGATAAAGCGCTCCCAGATAAGCTTGTAGAGCTTATACTGGTCGGAAGAAACGTTGCTGTCCTTGACCATATCGGGCGTAAGCTCAGGGTGAGTGGGTCTGATCGCTTCGTGAGCGTCCTGAGCGTTGCTCTTGACTTTGAATTTTCTTGGTGTATCGGGAACGTACTTCTCGCCGTACTTGCTTTTGATAAGCTCGTAAGCTGCCGCTCTCGCCTCGTCCGAAACTCTGAGGCTGTCGGTACGCATATAGGTTATAAGACCCGTCTGTCCGAGACCTTTGATGTCAAGGCCTTCGTACAGCTCCTGCGCGGTCTTCATCGTCCTTCTGCCCTGGAACGAGAGTCTTCTGGAGGCCTCCTGCTGGAGGGTCGAAGTGGTAAAAGGAGCCGCAGGCGATTTCCTATGAATGCTCTTCTTAACGTTTGCGACTTTATATTCGGCATTATCGAGCCTTGCAAGTATCTTGTCGGTATCTTCCCTGTTTTCGAGTTCGATCTTCTCGCCGTCAACGGTGGCAAGCTTTGCCGAGAATGCCTTTCTGCTCTCCCGAGTCATAAGCTTGGCGTCGATAGACCAGTATTCCTTGGATATAAAGGAGCGGATCTCGTCCTCTCTGTCACAGATCATTTTAACAGCAACAGACTGCACTCTGCCTGCGGAAAGCCCGCGCCTGATCTTCTTCCAGAGGAAATTGGAGATCTTGTAGCCGACGAGCCTGTCAAGAACACGCCTTGCCTGCTGTGCATTCACAAGATTTATGTCGATCTCTCTCGGAGCGCTCATTCCGGCCTTTATGCCTGTCTCGGTCAGCTCGTTGAAGGTGACTCTGTTCTTCTCGTTCAGGTCAAGCCCCAGCAGCTGTGCAAGGTGCCAGGAAATAGCCTCTCCCTCGCGGTCGGGGTCTCCTGCAAGATAAACATGATCGCTCTTCTTTGCAAGCTTCTTGATGCTCTTGATAACATCTTCTTTTTCTTTGATATTCACATACTGCGGCTCAAAGTGGTTGTCAACATCGACACCCAGCTTCGACTTTGGCAGGTCGCGTACATGGCCTTTTGAAGCCACAACATTATAATTGCTGCCGACATATCTTTTTATGGTCTTTATCTTTGTCGGCGACTCTACTATTATC
>CAMNBY010000240.1 GCA_946533615.1 uncultured Clostridia bacterium | reverse complement strand
CGCCCTTCGTCCCCAAGCCCTTTCCTCCCTTCGAGTTCGAGCCGCAGGTGACGCCCGAGGAGATCAGGCGCCGTCAGGGCGTCCTGCTTGACAGCATCAGCTCCAGGAAGATACACCTCTCCTACCACCAGCAGAAGGTCTCCGTCCTCGAAGGCATACTCGCCCGCGGCGACAGAAGGCTCGCAGATACGATCTATACCGCATGGCGCAAGGGCTGTACCCTCGACAGCTGGGACGAGCACTTCCGCTTCGACCTCTGGGAGCAGGCCTTCGCCGAGTGCGGCACCGATACCGCCTTCTATGCCAACAGACGCCGCAGCTACGACGAGATCGCCCCCTGGTCGCATCTCGATTATATGATCTCCCACGACTTCCTCGTAAGGGAGAACAAAAAGGCTCATCAGGCCGTCACGACCCGCAACTGCGCCGAGGGCTGCTCGGGCTGCGGAGTAAAAAAGGAATGCGGAGGTGTCTACTGTGGCAGAGCAGCAACCTAAAAATCAGGCGCTGCGCATCGAGCGCTTCGAGTACCGCCTGACCTTCGCAAAAACAGGCCGCGCACGCTATATCTCACACCTTGACCTCATGCGTGCCATGCAGCGCGTCTTCAAGCGTGCGCGTATCCCCCTCTGGTATACTCAGGGCTTCAACCCACACGCTTACCTGATGTTCCCGCTGCCGCTGTCGCTGGGCATAGAGTCACAGGTCGAGCTGCTTGACGTCGCGCTGGTAGAGCAAATGGACGAGCAGGAGCTTGTCAGCCGCCTTAACGCCGCCATGCCCGAGGGTCTCTGCATAGTCTCGGCATCGCGCCCCGTGATGAAGCATACCGAGATCAGCGCCGCCGAGTACGAGATAACGCTCGTCACCGACCGCACCCCCAAAGAAACAGCAAAGGCCTTCGCCGACTTCCTCGCCCGTGATTCGATAGAGGTCGAAAAACGCACCAAGCGCGGCACAAAGACCGTTGACATCAAGCCCTCGATCACGCTGCTCTCGCTGACAGAGCAGGAGGGAAGCGTCCTTCTTTGCCTCAGCCTGCCGGCAGGGAACGATTTCAACCTAAATACCTCGGTCGTGCTCGATGCCTTTGAGGAGTGGTTCGGGGGCGCTGTGCTCTCGGCTTATACAAAACGCACAAGGATAGTCGCAAAAACGGGTGTAAATTTTATGTGAACGCACTTGCATTTTGCGCCGTAGTGTGCTATAATATTTAAGCATTTGATTTACCGTCGTGTTTCCGCGACGGGGGTTAATGCCCGCACCCGACAGTTTCGGGACGACATTAAAGCGGATAGTCCTCTGGCTTTAAGCTTCTCTGGTGCAGCAGGTGACAGACCTCTGCCTGAAGCGGGGCGGCGCCCGATGTGCCGCAGCAAAGCGTATGAACATCTGAAAAATAACAGGAGGTCATTTACAATGGACGCACTGAAGCTTATCTCAAGCTCAAGCATGAAGGAAAACGCACCCGACATCCACGTCGGCGACACAGTAAGAGTTCACGTTCGCATCGCCGAGGGTGACAAGTCGAGGATCCAGGTCTTCGAGGGCACTGTTATCGCCAAGAAGCACGGCGGCATCAGCGAGACCTTTACCGTTAGGCGCATCGCTCACGGTACAGGCATCGAGAGAGTATTCCCCGTACATTCTCCCGTGGTAGAGAAGGTAGATGTAGTTCGCAGCGGTAAGGTACGCCGTGCAAAGCTCTACTACATCAGAAAGAGAGTCGGCAAGGCCGCAAAGGTCAAGGAAGCTCTCAGATAAGAGCAAGCACAAACGCAAATATGTTTCACCAAAGCACTTCTGCAATTTGCAGAGGTGCTTTTTTCTTTTTAGGCCGCGTGCCGCTCCCTTTGGTCGCTACACCTTGTGTGATGCGCGGGATATCCCTCGCGAGCCCTAAGGGCGGGCGGCCCGATACGCGAGATCACTCGCAAGCTCGTTTAAAACTGTGTGATGCGCGGGATATCCCTCGCGATACGGTTGGGGTCAGTTGGATTTGTGTGGGAGGATAATGCACCCCGCAGGGTCGTGCGAGGCGTGAGAGATTGATAATTGTTAGTTGATAATTATTTCCAATGCACAATTTAATTGGCAGCTGCCGCGAGTGACTGCTTTGTGGGGAAATCCGCCACAGGCGTCACCTTCAAACTATCAACTATCCATTCTCAATTATCAATTTGGCACAGCACAAAGCCCCGATAGAGGCACCCACAGCAAGCCTCTTCTAACGGCAAGGACACCGCCTCATTCACAAAGCCTCCCGCCTCCCCTCCGGAGAGGCCTCGCAAAGCTCAGCCAAGCGCTCGATTAAAAGACGGTGGGAGAATTAAAAAGAAAAAAGCTTGACTGATGGGTTGGGGGTGTGGTATAATTATAAATTGGAGAAGTATAAAGAATTGCGCGAGGGGAGAATTTAGATGATCTGTCCGAACTGTAAATACCAGCCCGGAAAGGGCGAGACCTTTTGCCGTAAATGCGGCGCGGAGCTTGTATCGGCTTTGCCTGTGCCAAAGGAGGCGGAGCCCTTTGCGCCCGTGATACCCGCGGGAGAGCAGGAGATGCCCGAAGTTCCCGCCGAGCCTGCCCCCGAGGCTGCTGAAGAGCAGAGAGCCCCCGTGCTCCCGAACCAGCAGCCGAGAGCCCCGCAGCCGGCCGCCGAGCCCCGAAAGACCGCCACGGTCGCGCTGATCTCGGTCATCGCGACGCTTGTGCTTGTGATGGGCGGTGTCGTGACGTTCCTGATGCTCCGCGGAGGCGCCGAAAAGGACGATGACACTTCCTCACGCCGCTCCGAGGTCTTCGGCGAGGAGGAGCTCGACACCCCAAGCAAGGCCGAAACGGAGACCACTACCACGGCCGCAACAACAACGACCACCACCACGACAACGACCGCAAAGAAGACCACCAAGAAGACGACCGCCGCCACAACAACAACAACTACTACAACCACGGCCGCCACCCAGCCCCCCGTTACCGCCTCCGTGCAGACAAAGCCGACGCTTCAGACTACATCTGTCCGGACCGAAGCTTATTTCCCGGGGTATGAGGAGCCGACCGAAGATGAAGATTCGGTGCAGATCGGCGATGATGTGTACCTGTACGTCGGATATGATTATGCCGAGATCTCCGGCACCGGAAAAATGTGGGACGACCAGTATATTGGTTCTCTGCTGACAGAAGATGTTTCGACCGTGTTCATAAATGAGGGCGTAACGAGCATTGGACGCAATGCATTTCTTGACTGTGAGAATATCGAACGCGTTTACACGTCTGAGACCCTGACCGAGATCGGCGATAGTGCCTTTGAGGGTTGTTCTTCGCTGCTGCATATTTCTTTGAATGACGGCCTGGAGATAATAGGCGCTCGCGCCTTTTCCAGCTGTGAAAAGATCACTAATATTTATTTAGCTGATACAGTTACCTCTATCGGAGAGTATGCTTTCATTGATGATCATTCTCTTGAGAATGTGTATTTACCGGCCGGTATAAAAACTGTCCCTACCTGCGCCTTTGATTGCTGTTATTCTTTGAAAGAGGTGTATATGCCCGAGGGCATCACAGAGATCGGTGCTTCTGCCTTCAATGCCTGCAGAGCTTTGGAGCTCGTCGATTTTCCCGAAAGCTTAAAAACAATAAGAGAGTTTGCTTTCTATCAGTGTTCCTCTTTGACGGAGATAGCTCTGCCTTCAAGCCTCAGAACACTTGAAACAGGTGCCTTTGCCGATTGTTCAGCGCTTTCCTCTGTATTTGTTCCGGACGGACTCAAAACGCTCGAGGAATTCACCTTCGGCAACTGCACAGCACTTAACGAAGTCTATCTGCCCGAAACCGTAAAGACAATAAACGGCGACCCCTTCTATTATAACTATAACTTTACTTTATATGCTCCGAAAAAGTCTGTGGCCGCAGGCTGGGCAGCAGCCCACGGCATTCCGACCGAAGCATACTGACGAATTCCCCAAAAGAGGTGTAAAATATGATTTGTCCCTACTGTGGAGCGGAGCTGCCCGAAAGGGTCGTGGCCTGCGGAAGCTGCGGAAGAAAGCTGAATGCTCCCGCCAAAAGGCAGCCGCCCCGGAAGGCGCAGGCCGCCAAAAGCCGCCCGAAGCCCCGCTCGAAGCCCAAAAAGAAAAGCTCTGCGATACCCGTGCTTGCCGTCGTTGCTGTGTTGATGACAGCCCTGTGCGCGGTGGTGCTGTGGCTTGGGGGCGGCGCCGTCAAGAGCAAAAAGCAGGAGGACACCCGCGCCGTCCTCCCCGACCTTGTCTCTCTCTGCGAGAACGCAAAGGTCGAGTCAAAGGAAATGGTCGGCGACAAGTATATAATTAAATTCGCCATAACTCCCGACTACGAAAGCGCTGCCGTCTATACAAAGTGGAAGGACGTCATCGGGCAGTATTACTCCGAGGACTTCGGCGCTCCTGCCTACGAGACCGACAATGCGGCCTACTACAAGCTGCGCAAAAACGGCGCCGAGGACGACGATAACTTTGACTGCATAATCAGCAAGGCTGACGGCAGCTGCGTGAAGCTCACCTATGACCCCAAGAAGATACGCCTCGAGGAGGCCCCCGAGCATAGCTTCAAGGTGTGAAAGTATAACTATCTGAAACAGGAGGCGAGAGCGATGAACTGTCCCAAATGCGGCGAGCAGCTGCCGAACAATGCTTTGTTCTGCAAAAAGTGCGGTGCGGCTCTGGCGGAGCCTGCTGCTCCCGCCGCTGTTTCCAAAGTGACCGAGGCCGAGCCCTCGGGAAAGGGCACAGCTGCGGCTGTTATAGCCTCCGTGACGGCGGCTGTTCTCTGCATCGGCGGAG
>CAMNBY010000239.1 GCA_946533615.1 uncultured Clostridia bacterium | reverse complement strand
AAGGGAACGTTCATCAGCGAGCGATCCTTTGCAACAACGGTGCCCTTGAAGAGCTTGCTGCTGTCGAGGAAATCATAGAGGATCTTGGCCTTCTTCTCGTTGTGAGCCTTCATGCCCTCAAGGCCGCCCATTTTCTTGATCCACTTGAACACCTTGCCGCAGATATAGATGCCGTAGCAGGGGGGTGTATTGTAGAGGGAATCATTCTCGGCCTGGATCTTCCAGTCCATCATAGTGGGGCACTGCTTGAACGCAGGGCCGTCAGCGATCAGGTCTTCTCTTACGATAACGATCTGCACGCCCGCAGGGCCGACGTTCTTCTGAACACCGCCGTATACAACGCCGTACTTGCTAACGTCGATAGGCTCGCTGAGGAAGCAGCTGGAAACGTCAGCCACCAGCTCGTGACCCTTGGTGTTGGGCAGGGCCTTGTACTTAGTGCCGTAGATAGTGTTGTTCTCGCAGATATAAACATAGTCAGCATCCTCGGGGATGTCCAGATCGGAGCAGTCGGGGATATATGAGAAGGTCTTGTCAGCAGAGGAAGCAACTCTTACTACCTCGCCGTACTTCTCAGCCTCGGCAGCGGCCTTCTTTGCCCACTGACCGGTGATGATATAAGCAGCCTTGCCGTTCTTCATCAGGTTCATAGGTACCTCTGCGAACTGGAGCGAAGCACCGCCCTGACGGAAGATGACCTTGTAGTTGTCGGGAATACCCATCAGGTCGCGGAGATCTGCCTCTGCCTCCTTGATGATCTGGTCATAAGCCTTGGAACGGTGGCTCATTTCCATTACCGACATTCCTGTGCCCTTGTAGTCGAGCATTTCCTCGGCAGCTTCCTTGAGCACTTCCTCAGGGAGAACTGCAGGGCCTGCACTGAAATTATAAACTCTGCCCATGATAAAAACCTCCATTATAGTCTGACAGGCGGTTGCCTGCCTTAAAAAATTACATTAAATATTATATTACTTTTCACGCCCAAAGTCAAGAGATTTCGTGAAAACACTTGTGACAAAAAAATGCAGCCCCGACGCCATTTTCCTGCATTTTCGTGCAAAATCAGGAAAAAGCACGCTGCTGCCCCTCTTTGTAAACTTTTTATAAATTTCTTTTTTGGGGCCGCGTGAGCGGCGGCGAAGCCGCCTCACAACTGTGTGATGTGCCGGGGCTCCCTCGCGATACGGTTTTTTTAGTCCGCGTGAGCACTCGCAAGCTCGTTCACAACAGCGAAGTGTGCCGGATAGTCCTCGCGATACGGTGGGGGTCAGCCGGATAGAGAAAAAGGAAAAGCCCTCACAAGGCACCTCTGACCGCTGACCGCTCGACCGCTCCTTCGCGGTGAATTTTTGCCAAAAGAAAATTGCAAAGCAGGTCAGGCGGCTTCTTCGCTTTGGCGCTTTTTGATCCTGCGCCAGTTCAGGAACCCGTAAACGTCGCCGCAGAGGAAGGCCGCAAAGCACACCACCACCGAGACACAGCTCCTTTCGTCCATCGCCGCAAGGCTCCAGAGCACGATCAGCACCACGTCGTTCATCGCGTAGACCAGCGCAAAAAACGGGCTGCGTCTGGCCGTAAGGTACACAGCCGCAAAGCTCGTGGCAACCGACAAGGTGCTCACGGGCAGATACCTCGTCCCGAGCAGCGCCAGCACATAGCCGAACAGAGCCGTCACCGCCGCAGTAAGCAGCAGCATGAATGCCGCCTCTCTCCCGCCGACCTCTCCGACGGCCGTCTCGCTGCGGCCTCTGCTGCTAGGGTGTCTGAGCCACGAGACCAGCGCAGCCGCCGCCATCGGCGCCGTCATCCCAAGGTAGGTCATCATCTCGCCGTAATAGCGGCTGCCGTAGGAGATATAGCCGTAAAGCAGTGAGAACACCACCATCAGCGCCTGCCCTGCCGGGTTCGCCTTTGCGTTGAGCATCAGCGACGTCACACCGATCACGGAAGCCAATGCCGTCAGGACGCCGCCCCCGCCGAAGACCGCAAGGCTCGCGAGTATGGCAGCCACCGATGCCGCCCAGAGCGCCAGCTCCGTTTTGCTGAATATTTTCATAAGCTCTCCTTTCTGCCCGTCATTTCCAACGCCGATCCGCAGGCACCTGCCTCTCCTCCGGGGAGGCCTCACAAAGCTCCGCCAAGCGCCCGATCGAAAGCCGATGGGGGAATTAAAAAACGCTCTGTGTGGGAGCAAACAAAATTTCACACGACCCCTAACGTTCCACCCGGAACAAGGTACCCCAACGGCAAGGACGCCGCCTCATTCGCGAAATGAAACTGCCTCCCCTCCGGGGAGGCCTCGCAAAGCTCCGCCAAGCGCCCGATCGAAAAACGGTGGGGGAGTTAAAAAAACGGCTGCACCGCCGCCTCATTCGCGAAGTGAAACTGCCTCCCCTCCGGGGAGGCCTCGCAAAGCTATGCCAAGCGCAGAATTGAAAAACGGTGGGGGAGTTAAAAAGAAAAAATCGATACACATCTTCGGGCCTGCGGATGCAGGCGCTGACCTAACGATGTGTATCGAATGATTTTACCATTCCTACCCGGTGGCAGTGCGATATTGTTTTGTCTGTTTTATTATAGCAGGGCAGGCGGGCTTTGTCAAGTGCCGCTCAGAAAGTGTCGCTGTAGGCGGTCAGGGTCGTGACCACCCTGCCGTCCTCGGCACTAACGGAAAGGTCGTGTACCTCGCCGCTTATCGCGAACGCGCCGCAGTCAGCGGAGAACGGCGTGAAAAGATCCTCTCCGCTGTACCCGATGTAGCTGACGAAATCGGCATCGCAGCGCCTTGCAGAGGTCGCAAGCTTCAGCCTCATGCCCTTGTCTGTGTCAACTAACCACTGGCGGTCAAAGGGATAGTAGCGCTGGCGTATAATGCCAAGCTGCTCGGCAGCCTGAGATGTCATTGTGTAAGGGTAGGTCTCGTCCATGTCCTGAAAATAGACCGTGGAGAGCATCGAGCGGCGGTCGGTGCTGTCTCCGCAGGTGACGACCCTGTCCGCCGGAATCGCCACGGGCTGAGCCGAGGGCTTTGTCACCCTTACCGTGTTCGTTCCGTAAATAAAGGGCTGCGTGCCGTAGGCCTTCATTGAATATGCTCCGACTGCGTCCCAGATAGTCGAGCGCTCCTTAACATAGATGTAGTTCACCTCGGCCGTGCCGCTTTGATACGTTACGTTTGGTATCCGGGTGTTTATCCTTCCCAGCTTTGCAAGATCCATGTCGTAGTTCATTCCCGGGACGGGCTCGTTCTGAGCCAGCATCACCGTGAATCCGCGCGAACGGAAGTGCATCAGCGCCCTGCCGTCCTTGTATTCGCGGCGGGCGTATTCAAACACACCGTCGTGTACCAGCTTCGAGCCGATATACAGATGCACCCTCGCAATGTCCGCCGACCTGCGTGAGCAGAGCACCACGGCGCTCATCTCAGTGCAGGGCTGATAGCGGTTCTTCGAGAAAGCCACTGATACGATCTCGCCGCAGCTGAACGAGGTGCCGTCCGTCAGCCTGAAAAGAATGCTTATGCTTGGTGTAGGGTCTGTCATTTCTGTCCTCTCCTTGTTTTTTATCTCGGGCTCACAGCTCGCGCAGGATTATCTTGAAGCTGCCGCACAGGCTGTCCGCAGGGCGGATAAGCTCGGCCTTCGGAACAAACAGGTTCGTTATCCTCCTGCCCGCGATCGTTACCGAGCTAAGCACCGTGCCCGCACAGCTGCGGCAGAGCGTGTCGAAAAACGAGATGTCCTGCGGCAGTACTCTGCCGGTCAGCGTGTAGACCCTGCCCCAGCCGATGATGCGCCTGTCACAGCCGCCGCCCAGCAGCGGAAGCTCGGAGACTCTGGTCTCTTCGGTCACGGTGTAGTCATCGACCGTAAAGCTTCCGCTGCCAAGATCGGCCTTGACCGGAGTCTTTGCTGTTGTCTGTGTCGTCTGCACGGTCATTCCTCCTCTGTGCATAATGTCAGCAGCCTGAGAGTCACCAGCCGCAGGCTCATGAGCCTTCCGAGAGCGCTGCACCTCTCGGCCTCGGCCTTTACCGAGGATACCGCAAGGCAGCTGCCGCTGACGGCAAGGCTCCTGACGAAGCTGTCGGCGCGTGCCTCAAGCTCAGGAAGATCGCTGTAGCCGCAGCGCCTGCCGTAAAACCTCAGCGCAGCCGTGACCGCTTCCTCAACGCCCACGGTGCTGCCGTTCCGAGCGTTGATACGGGGCTGGCTCTCGGTGCTTTTAATGGCGGCACAGCAGTAAAGCCTGCCGCTGTCGCGCAGCATATCTGCCTCGTGTATCCCCTCTGCAAGCACGACCCCCGAGTCCTCGGCGGCAGCCTGCAAAAGGCTTTTGATAGCGTCAGTCATTCGGCAGCGCCTCCCTCGGCGGCCTCGTCCGTCAGGGCAAAGACAAAGTCCTCGTCCCTGATGATGCCCGCAAGGCCTGCAAAAGCGCCGTCACGAAGCGCTCGGGCAGCCTTTGTCCTGCGGTCGGAGGGCGTGTCCCTGCGCACCGAGCCAAGCTCGCTCATGTAAAGCTCCTCGCGCACAGCCTCCTCGCAGAAATATCTGTAGGCGGCATCGGCTGCCGCCGCGTATTCGCACGCAGCGGCCTGCCTGTCGTCCAGAGGAGCAGCGACGGTGAGACCCGAGATCCTGAGATATGCCGCAGCAGCAAGGTCGGCGTATTTGTCAGCCGCCTCGGCGGAGGTCATACGCGCAAACAGCGCCTTGATGTTTTCTCTGTCTATAGTTGCCATTACCGTTACTCCTTTTTTCGGATATTACTCGCCCAGTGCCAGCACCTTGACGGCGCCCTCGGTGAGCTTTGAGAAGCCGCAGATCACCGAGCAGGCGATCTCATCGTTCTGGGTAGAGATGAGCTTGTCGAAGTCAACGACAACGTCCGTGCCGTAGACCATCTCGGCCGCGCAGGAAGCGTCGATGCCGATGAGCTTGCCCTCCTCAACTGCCGAGGACTTGATGATCGTCACGCCGTAAGGTGTCTTGACCTTGCCCGAGGCCATGAAGTCGGACACGCAGTATTTCATCTCGCTGAGGGCGAGTATGTCTGCCATCAGCGCGGGGCTGCAAAGCATAACTGTCATGTCGTGATCCTGCATGGAAGCCCAGAACTCCGCAAGGTCGGCGTAGGTTATGCTGCTGCCTGCGGTCGTGCTCTCGGTGACGCCGTCGGCAAGCTCGCTTACCGCAAGCGCGTTTACAGAGCGCGAGAGCTGAGCGCCGAGAGCCTTCAGGATAACGCCGAAGGCTTCAAGGCGCTGCTTCCTTACGGACTCGTAGCTGCACGAGAGCTTGCGGGCAAACTTGGTGAGAGCCTTTGCGTTCTGTGCCAGCTTCACGGCAGTCACGGGCAGGCTGCCGCTCTGATCGACGATGTCGCTGCCCGCTGCGGTCACGGTAAGGCCGCGGAAGTCAATGGAATCGGTATAAGAGGACGCGGCAACGATCTCGGGCAGGATAGAGGCTTCGTTCATGCCTGCCTTGATAGTCCTTCTGACATACTCGGGGAAGAGCACAGCGCTCTCGCTCGAAGCGAAGAACTTCTCGACCCTGTCGCAGTTCTCGCCCGATACCTTGATGTTGAAGCGCTTGAGCTGTCTCTCAAAGCTGTCCAGCCCTGCAAGCTCTGTGCCTGCGTAGTTCTCGCTGGGGTCGAGCTGCTCCAGCGCCTGAGTAAAGGTCTTTCCTGTGATAGAATAAAGTGATTTGTCAAGCTTGATATTATTGTACATAATTTAATCTCCTTTTTTTATTTCCCCACCATGCCTCATTCGAGCGCTTGGCAGTTTTTTTAATTCCCCCACCAGCTTTCATTCGAGCGCTTGGCAGGGTCTTGTGAGCCTCCCCGGAGGGGAGGCGGTTTCACTTTGTGAATGAGGCGGCGGTGCAGCCGTCAGGAGGGCTTGTTCCGAGTGGAACGTCAGGGCTTGCGCTGTTTTTCAATGCACAATTCACAATGTACAATGAACGTGCCGCCTGCGGACGGTCTGTCTTATCCCACCAAGCCCGAAGTGTTGCCCCCACAGCAGAGCGCAAAGCCCACACCGTAAGCTTTTAGATGTTAGATGTGAGAGGCAAGAGGCAAGAGGTGCCTTGTGAGGGCGTTTTCCTCTTTCTCTATCCGGCTGACCCCCACCGTATCGCGAGGACTACCCGGCTCACACAGTTGTGAGGCGGCTTC
>CAMNBY010000238.1 GCA_946533615.1 uncultured Clostridia bacterium | reverse complement strand
GCAACGTCAAGGAGAATTTGGGTAATATGACGGAAAGCTGGCAAGCAGATGATGTGCAGAGGCGTTAGCCGCGGGTCGTGCGGTGTTGCCTTAATTAAAAAACGAAAGGAAAAACGGTATGATAAAGAGATTTTCAGCGATACTTCTTTCTGTTCTGATGGCAGGGACGGTGCTCGCTTCCTGCGGTGACAGCGATTCCTCGGCCGAGGGTTCTGCTGCCGAGAGCACATCGGCTGATAGTCAGGTTGAAGAGACAAACGATTCTTCTGCTGCCGAGGGCGAACAGGAGATACCCGAACCCTCACTCACCAACGACGGCGAGAAGGTTGACATTTCGAACGACCCCGTGATACTGACGGCCGATGGCAACGATATAGACTTCGATCTTTTCAGGTATTACTATTTCTACATTGCGGAGATATACAACTCCTACTACGGGATCACGACCGACCAGCTGGAGTCTGATGCAGAGCAGTTCGCTGCCTTCAAGACATCGGTTACGAAACAGTTCAAGAACGACTATGTTGCTAAGGCGCTTGCGGATCAGAACGGCATCGAGCTGACCGACGATGAAAAGGCCGAGATAGATCAGGCGCTTGTTGACTTCAAGGCGAAATACGATTCCGAAGAGGAAGCGGAGAAGGACATGGCTGCGCACTACCTGACCGATGAAGTATATCTTTCGATGATAACGATGTCGAAGCTTTACGAGAAGGTCGATGCTGAGCTTTTCGGCGAGAACGGAAAGTTTGCAACCTCTAAAGAGGACTTCATAAAGATAGCCACAGACAAGAATAAATATTCAAGAGTAAGGCACATTCTTATCCCATATTCCTGCAAGGCCGAGATCACGGACGAGGAAACAAAGAAGGGCTATGAGGACATGAGCCTGAGCGATAAGAGCAACGCCAAGAAAACGGCTTATGAAGCGCTTTCCGATGACGAAAAGGAAAAGGTAAAGAAAGAGTCCAAGAAGGCAGCGGAAGAGGCACTGAAAAAAGCCAAGGACGGCGAGGACTTTGACGAGCTTATCAAGGAATACGGCTGGGATCCGGGAATGGAAGTCAACACCGACGGTTACTTTGTAAACGAGAACACCAGCTTTGTACAGGAATTCAAGGACGCCTGCTTTGACCTTGACGAAGGCGAGATCAGCGATCTTGTTGAATCCGAGTCCTTCGGCTGGTTCATCGTAAAGAGGCTGCCGATCGAGAAGGAGTATGTTGAGGAGAACTATTCGAAACTCGTAAAGGAATATGACGAGCCGAGATTCAGCGAGATCACAAACGAGACCGCAGAAAAGATCGAGATCACAGAGAGCGACTACTTCAAGAAGATAAGCAAATTCAGCGATGTGACCTGAGCACCAAATAATCTAAAAGCCGCAGCACTTTCTGCGGCTTTTTATTTATTATGACGAAAGGTGCGGAGCGGGTTTGACAACACAGCAAAAAAGCGGTATAATAACTATATATTGTATAGAAAGAGGACAACTCTTTGATTGATATTATTCAAGGGATCATGATACCGTTTATCGGTACGACGCTGGGCGCTGCGTGCGTGTTCCTGATGAAGGAGCAGCTTGGCAGGAAGATACAGCGCGTGCTGATGGGCTTTGCTGCGGGCGTTATGACGGCCGCAAGCGTCTGGAGCCTGCTCATCCCTGCGATCGAGCATAGCGAGGACAAGGGCAAGCTTGCGTTCCTTCCTGCTGCCATCGGTTTTCTGGCGGGAATATTCTTCCTGCTGCTGCTTGACGAGCTTATACCGCACCTGCATCTGGACAGCGACAAGGCCGAGGGCGTTGAGGCGCATCTCTCAAAGAACACCATGCTGCTGCTGGCTGTCACACTGCACAACATTCCCGAGGGAATGGCTGTGGGCGTTGTTTTTGCCGGAATGTACTACGGAGAGAGCAGCATCACCTTAGCCGGAGCAATGGCGCTGTCTTTGGGAATCGCGATACAGAACTTTCCCGAGGGAGCGATAATCTCGCTGCCGCTGAAAGCCAACGGCACCTCAAAGGCGAAGGCCTTTGCTATGGGGACGCTTTCGGGAGCTGTGGAGCCGCTCGGCGCACTGCTTACCGTTTTTGCGATTAAGCTGATCGTGCCCGCGATGCCTTATATGCTGAGCTTTGCGGCAGGCGCCATGATCTACGTTGTGGTCGAAGAGCTGATACCAGAGATGTCCTCGGGCGAGCACTCGAATTCGGGAACGATCTCGTTTTCCGTCGGCTTTGTTGTGATGATGATACTGGACGTTGCGCTGGAATAAAGGATTATAAACGCGGAGGCTGCTATGGACAAGGAGCGCTTTAAGGAAGCCTGCGACGCGGTGATCTCTCACGAGAGAACACGCAGCGGGATAGGGACGCTGGGCGAGAAATCGACTCACGCGGTCTTGAAGCGCTACTACGAGCCCGACGTGAACTGTCACGAGGTCCCTGTGGGGAGCTTTGTGGCGGACATTGTCGGAGAGAACGGGATAATAGAGATACAGACAAGGCAGTTCAACAAGCTTTTGAAAAAGCTGGAGCAATTCCTGGAATTCAGCAGGGTCACGGTGGTCTACCCCGTTTCGGCGAAGAAGAGCATAATCTGGATAGACCCCGAGACAGGCGAGGTCGCCGAGAGGCGGGCATCATCAAAGAAGGGCAAGGTCTATGACATACTGCCCGAGCTTTACCGCATCAAATACACGCTGGACAACCCGAGGCTCTCGGTGAGGATATGTATGCTTGAGGTCGAAGAGCTGCGGCTGCTGGACGGATACTCGAAGGACAGAAAGAAAGGCGCCACCAAGGGCGACAGGATACCCACTGCCCTGCTGGACGAGATAGTGCTTGACAGCCCTTACGATCACAGGATATTCCTGCCCGAGGGGCTGAAAGCGGATTTCACCTCGGCAGACTATGCAAAGGCCGCCCGCATTCCGCTGAAAAACGCGCAGGTCGGGCTTAACCTGCTTACATATCTCGGGCTTGTAGTCAGGACAGGCGAAGGGCCGAGAAAGACGATTATTTATAATACTAACATCTGAAAGGTCAAGTTATCAATGTTCAAGATAAAACTGCTGAGCCTGCTGACCGCTGCGCTGATGATCTTCGGCGTATTTGGCAGCGTTAAGGCTTCCGCACTTACGTTTACTCCGACAAACGGCAAGGATTCGGAAGGCAAGCCTGTGCCGATAAGCTTTTACTCCAAGTCGGTCTACATGGAGAACGCAGCCACCGGAGAGGCGATAGTCGATATAAACAGCGAAGAAAAGATATCACCAGGTTATCTTAACCAGCTGATGACCTGTGCGCTGATACTGGACAAATTCGGCGGAAACGAAAAGAAGCTTAAAAACACATACACAAGCGGTGACAGCACCTGCTTTGACGACCTCTACGACATGGGCGCTCCAACCGCCGACATCAGGCCCGAGGAGGAAGTGAGCTACTACGACCTGCTGGTGTCGATGATACTTGTTTCGTCCTGCGAGGCTGCGAACATTGCGGGAGCGAGCATTGCGGGCTCGACCTACGACTTTGTGATGATGATGAACGACAAGGCAAAGGAGCTTGGAATGGAAAACACCAAGTTTACGACGCCTCACGGAAACTCGCCTGTTCAGAATTACACCACAGCCGCAGACCTGTCGAAGCTTTGCAGATACATAATAAACAACTACTCGATCTATTCGGACATCGCGACCAAGGAGCTTTACCAGCTTGAGGCGACGGACATTCACGAGGACGGCACGACGCTTTACAATAACAACTATCTTGTAACGCCGCAGTCGGATTACTATTATTCGTCCGTCAAGGGCTTGAAAAGCTCGGTACACGATTCGTGCGGCAGGAGCCTTGCTTCCTATGCCACCTATGACGGTAACACCTACATTATCGTGACGCTTGATGCGCCGATAGAAAAGACCGCTGCCGACCAGAAAAAGGGCGAGCAGAACCCCAACTCGATCTACGCCTACGACTATGTTTACTACAGTATGCTGGATCATATCCACCTTTACGACTGGGCGTTCAACTCGATGGTGATGACGGACTTCATCAACCCCAACAGCGAGATCACCGATGCTAAGGTCGAGTTCGGACTGGAGGCGGATTATGTAAACCTGAAGCCCAAGGACTCTTACCAGATGCTCTGGCCTTACGATCTGCCTGTTGACGACGTTGAAAAGAAGGTAACTGTTTACAAGAACATAATCGCGCCGATCGAGGAGAACGATGTTCTCGGAAAGATGGAGCTTGTCTACAACGGCGAGGTCATCGCCTCGGTCGATCTGATCTCGACCTCGAGCGTTTCGCGGTCGAAGTCAAAATCGGAATTGAAGATCGCGAGCTCGTTCTTCCGCTCGATGGAATTCAGGTGGGCTGTCTTCCTGATGATAATGGTAGTTACGATCTACAGCGTCGGGTTCTTTGTTTTCCTACAGCTGAAATATCTCAGGGTGAACAAGAAGCACAGCAAAAAGAAAAAGCCGACATTATAAAAAACAACGCCGTCCCAAAGCACAGGCGCCAAGGGACGGCGTTAATTGTTTGTTTTGTTATTCAGCCTTGTCGAGCAGCTTGACAGCCTGCATCATGATGGCACACTCAAGGCGCTTGCGCTGTATCTCGCAGGAGAGCTTATGGGACTTGTGAATATCTCCGCAGTAGATATAGTTATTGGCGTTGCAGCCGCCGCTGCAGAAGAACTTCGCCCAGCACTTGCGGCACTCGGGCTTTGAGTAAACATGGGCGCCTGCGAATTCCTTTTTCATATCCTTGTTGAAGGTACCGTCGTCAAGGTTGCCCATCTTGTACTCCTCCATGCCGACGAACTGGTGGCATGGATAAATGTCGCCCTCGGGAGAGATAGCAACATACTCGTTGCCGCAGCCGCAGCCCTTTAGCCTCTTGATAGCGCAGGGGCCTGCTTCAAGGTCAAGCATAAAATGGAAGAAATTGATAAACTTCCCTGAATCCAGTATCTCGCGGATACGCTTGGAAAGACGCTCATACTCCTCGAATATCTTAGGCAGGTCTTCCTCGGTGATAGCATACGGCATCTCGGGCGGAGCCATTACGGGCTCTACAGAGATCTGCTCGAAGCCCTGCTCGTAGAGGTGGATAACGTCCTCGGAGAAATCGAGGTTGTACTTGGTATATGTACCGCGGACGTAGTAGTCCTTATCTCCGCGCATGGGAACGAACTTCTTGAAGTTCTCGATGATCCTGTCGTAGGAGCCTCTGCCGTCAACGCGCTTGCGCATACGGTCGTTGACCTCCTTGCGGCCGTCGATGGAGAGCACGACGTTTGACATCTCGTTATTGATGAAGTCCATCTTGTCCTCGGTGAGCAGCATACCGTTGGTGGTGATGGTGAATCGGATAGTCTTGCCGACCTTTTTTTCCTCCTCGCGGGCGTACTCGACGATCTGCTTTACGACGTCGAAATTCATAAGCGGCTCACCGCCGAAGAAGTCAAGCTCGAGGTTCTTTCTGCCTGCGGATTCCCTGAGCAGGAAGTCGATCGCTTTTTTGCCTGTCTCGAAGGTCATGAGCTTTCTGCCTGTGCCGAAGTCGCCTGTTGCGGCGAAGCAGTAGTCGCAGCGCAGGTTGCAGTCATGGGAGACATGGAGACACATGGATTTGATAGGAGAAGCGATAGCGGTCTCGGCGAACTTCTCGTAGTCGTCCTCGCTGAAAAGTATCTTATCGTTATAAAGCTCGACGATCTCGGAGTAGACGTCGCGGATATCCTCCTCGGGGTAGCTGTCCTTGAGCTTGTCCACGATCTCGGCGGGACACTCGGCCTCGAACGGAGGCTCGACATAGTCCAGCAGGTCGTAGGTAAGGTCGTCGATTATATGGACGCCGTTGCTGTTGACGTCCAGCAGAATGTTATAGCCCGAAAGCTTGAACTTATGTATCATTATGATCACCTTTTTTTCAGTATACAAAAATTAAAGGGACATACGAACCGATGCCCCTTTATGCGAACTCAGTATAAGTATAGCAATTAAGCTTCTCTCTCGCACTTCTGGTTAGCTACAGTGCAGGAAGTCTTGCAAGCAGACTGGCAGGAAGCCTGGCACTTACCGCAGCCGCCCTTTTCGGCGCTTGCCTTGAGATCAGCCTTGTTGATGGTCTTGATATGCTTCATAAATGAATCCCTCCCAGGTTATTTATTATAACAATTATAGCATATAACCGAGGGGCAATTATTAATTTTTTATGACGCTTATACAAATATTTTTTTAATTTAGCTTCAGAAGCGGTTGGCCTTGGTGTTCACGCCGACTATCCCGCCGACAGCGCCGAATAGCAGAGCCAGCAGCAGCTTCGAGGGACCGCTGAGTCCCTGAGAAGAGCGGGCAAAGAAAAGGCTGACGGCAAAGATGAAAATAAAGATCAGGCTGCCGCAGAGAAGGCCGAGAGCAAGGCCGTGGTGTCTTCTTGTCTTTGCGCAGACGAAGCCACCGCTGAATGCACCCGCACAGAGAGCGGCCGAGGCGATCAGGGTAATGACAGGGTCGGCGGCGTCGAACTTTGTCAGCAGGAACGAAAACAGCATTATCACCAACAGTATGACAAGCAGGCCCCACCCCGCCGACAGCAGCGCTCCCGTAAACAGACCCGATGTAAAACGATCAAGCTTTCTTCGTCTCATAGCACTTCCCTCCCGAATAAGTATATTCGGGGAGATGGCAAAAAATGAATGAGCCCCGCCGAAGCAGGACTCATTATCATCAATCATCGTGAACTGTAAGGTTCTTGGCGATAGCCCATTTCATAACTCTGATCTTGGAACGGTCGCCGCCTGTCTCGATAACAACCGTGTCGTCCTTTACAGAGAAAACGATGCCGACGATGCCACCGTTTGTGATGACCTCGTCACCGATCTCAAGGTTCTCACGCATTGCCTTGTCTTCCTTATCCTGCTTCCTCTGGGGACGGATAATAAAGAAATAGAAAAAGATAACAATTACAACAAGGGGCAGAAAGGTGAGAAGCATACTTCCTGTCGAAGCGGCGTTATCTGCGAGCATAGTGATATAGTTCATTTGAAATTCCTCCGTTTTTTTCTTGGTTAAAAATCACAAATCTTATTATAACAGATTATCGCGATAAAATCAAGGGTTTTGCGGATTTTTCTCCAAAAAAGCTTTTTTGATACATTCAAGCTCGGCTTTGACCCTGTCGTCGGGGTCGTCGAAAAGGCTCTTGTAGGAATAGACCGCGGCGCCGTCGGTCCGTTCAAGAGCATCCGTAAGCTGCCGCCCGAGTATGCCTGTGTCGTTGATATACTCGCTCTCGGCGGTGAGCTTGTAGGCGGCGGTGCCGATGACAAGGCGGACGTGGCTGTCCTTGCATAGGGCTGTCCACTCGTCAAGGGCTTCGGCGAAGGGCTTTTTGGGGTTATCGTAGCCGTAATAGATCTGAGGCACGATATAATCCGCGAAGCCTTCTTCGGTCGCCCAGCGGCGGACATCGGCGCAGAGATAGGTGTAGTTGTTGTCAATATTCCCCTGCGGCGAAATGCCGAAAAGCACGGCGCTGTTCTCTCTTTTGACCGCCGAATAGATCTGCATCACCATTTGTGAGCAGTTCTCGAGACGCCAGTCGCTTAGGGAGAGCTTCGTGCCGCTTTCGACATAGCGGCCTGCGTCGAAGAACGGCTCGCCTG
>CAMNBY010000237.1 GCA_946533615.1 uncultured Clostridia bacterium | reverse complement strand
GTCGTCGTCGGAGGAGGTGGACTTGAGCGAGAGCGGCTTGTGGCCTGTTATGCTGTCGTCGTCATCGAACTTAGGAGCAACGGTTGGCTCGTCGGGAATGATGTCTCTCTCGTCGGGCTCGCTGAGTATCTCGTCGGCGCTGATCGCTGTTGCGGCCTGCTCGAATACGTTGCTCTCGACCTCGTTGGTGGTCTCGGCCTCAAAGGACATCATCTTTCCTGTGGAGATGTCGAAGTATTCGTCGCCGTCCTTGAGCGCCAGCTTCAGCTTGGGCTCGGGCTCGCCGGGCTTCGGCTTGTTGGCCTGGGGTATCTCGATAAACGGGAAGCTCTCGTCAACGTTGATGCCCTTGAGCCTGAGTATATCCATTGCGGTGTCGCACTTCATCGAGCCGCGTACCATTTCCTTCAGGGGTAGCAGTATGATCTCCGAGAAGGTGACGTAAAAGAGCCTGAAAACGCTCTTCTGGGGGTCGATCATCTCGGCAGGGAAGCGGTGGTCAAAGACCTTCTCGAACTTATCGGGAGATGTGGTGATAAGCTTGTCTATGTACTTTGCGAGGGTTATCCAGAGCTCTGTTTCCTCCATCTCGCTGTCGTTGATGACCAGCCACATATAGCAGCGCAGGAAGCAGTCATAGCAGGTGATGTCGCGCAGGTTGAGCGCAACGTCGTCAATGTTCAGCGGGATAGTGAACTCGCTGTCTGCATAGGCGAAGCATCTGTAGCCGTTGCTGGCAAGCTTTGCGTAAGCGGTCTTCAGTGAAGCAGCTGTCCTTGAAAACGGCGGCAGGGAGTTGAAGTCGAACTCTGTTCTGAGGGTCGAAGAAGTGCCTGCTTCTGCTGCGGCAAGGAACTCCTTGTATCTTTTTTCGATCTCTTTGGGTGGTGTGTCAACAGCGACACCGAGCACACGGTAAGGGTTGCAGGCAAAAAGCTCATTGGCTGTAATGCCGATCTTATGATTTAGCAACATGATTCCCCCTTAGAAATATGTATTTGTTAATTGTTTTGATTAAACGAAGTCACAATAAGAAATATAATACTTTAATTATTATAACAGAGAGGCAGCACAAATATGTTAATGAAAATGCAATAAAATATGTATATTTAATGAACTTTACAAAAAGTCCACAAAATAGAAAGGTAATGTTTTTCAAAAAAATGTGAAAAACTTATTGCATTTTTGGTGAAAATAGTGTATAATGTAATAAATATATTGTGTCATCATAAGGCAAATGACGCGCTTTTGACAGCTTGTATATAGTAAAATTATTGATTAAGGAGGAACTTTTTATGGCGATATTTGGTGGACATAAAAAGCGAACTGAAGACACACCGGGCGCACCTGCGGCAAAGCCCACGGTCAATCCCGACGATATCTGGGGAACACCTGTCAAGAAGAACGCCTCGGGCGGAGAGACAGTGTTCATCAAGGAGTCGAAGTATGACCAGGCAAAGCCCGAGACCGTCGGACCTGCCGCTATTGATCCCGAGACCATAAAGAAAAAGATGGCTCAGCTGGAGAAGGAGCTCGAGGCTCAGAAGAACAAGCCCGTCCTCACTCCCGCGGATTATGATACCGACCCTGTCGGACAGAGCGAAGTAAGCACCGCTCAGGACGAGTTCGAGGCTCAGTACCGCATCGAGCATCAGCGCTTCCTTGCCGCTCACGAGAACAAGGCCATCGACTCTGCGAACGCTCAGGGCGTAGAGCAGAAGATAACCGAAATGGTTGACGAGGTCGAGGCAAGAGCCAAGGCAAGAGAGGCCATGAACCTTGACATCGAGCACGTTGGTCAGGCCGAGGTGGACAGCAAGCTCTCGAAGCTCGGCGTCGCCAAGGACGTTACCAAGGACAAGGAATACAAGAACATCGAGGCTGTTTCCGCAAAGGACATGAGCGGTGTCGAGGATTATATCCACAACGAGCTTGACACCCGCGTCCCGCCCAGCGACGATGATGACATCGAGGCTGTCTCCGAAGCTTACCTTGCAAAGAAAAAGGAAGAGTTTATGAAACAGTACGGTGACAGAAAGAAATAATACAGACTGAAAAGAAAGTTGGCGCTAAACAGTGATCATTAACACAGAGAACCCGATCATAAGCTATGCAGACAAGGGAAAGCCCTTTCAGTATGAAAAGATCTTTTTCTCGACCATCGAGCCCTATATCCTTGAATTCAAGAACGCAAGGCTTGACAGGCTGACAGACGAGGACGCAGCAAGGTGTCTCGCAAGGATCTTCAAGAAAATGGAAGTTAACGGCGTCCCTGTCCTTGAGTTTTTCGAGGAAGACATCAACAAGATGAAGGCACTCAACCACAGCCAGTATGACATCACCACAAAGCTCGCCTCGATGATAGCTCATGATATTTTCTGCTGCTTTGATAAAAACCTGTATGACGAGAACGACGAGTTCGCGGTCTGCGACAGGCTTTACTGCATCGTCAAGGACGGCGAGAAGGACTATATCTACTGCGACAGCACGATCAAGGAGGGCAAGCTTGCAAGAAAGAAGCCGTCCCCCGAGGCCGAGTATTTCGCAGAGCTTATGAAATTCAACGAGCAGGGCAGGCTTCCGAAAAAAAAGGACTGACCCCGAAAGGAGAACTTGTAAATGGTAGTAATAGAGATGGAGAACGGCAAGAAGATCAAGATTGAGCTTGACTCCGAGGCCGCTCCGATAACAGTTGCAAATTTTGAGAAGCTTGTGGGTCAGGGCTTTTATGACGGCCTGATCTTCCACAGAGTCATCTCGGGCTTTATGATCCAGGGCGGCGACCCGATGGGCACAGGCTTCGGCGGCTCCAAGGAGAAGATCAAGGGCGAGTTCCTTGCCAACGGCGTGATGAACCCCATCAAGCACGTTCGCGGAGTTATCTCTATGGCAAGGGCGAACGACCCGAATTCCGCCAGCTCACAGTTCTTTATCATGCACGAGGATGCGCCCTTCCTTGACGGCAATTACGCCGCGTTCGGCAGGGTTATCGAGGGCATGGACGCTGTTGACGAGATCGCAGCGGTGGAAGTCAACGGCAATGACAAGCCGCTGGTGCCCCAGGTAATGAAGAGGGTCACTATAGAATAAGCTTTATAAAAAGGCTGCCGTAGTCTGGCGGCCTTTTTTAGCAGGTAAGGAGGTACAGTCTATGTTTTGCAGAAAATGCGGCTCACAAGTCCAGGAGGGGTCGGCGTTTTGTCCTAAGTGCGGTTCGGCCGTCAGCCAAGTCTCTGCGGCCGATGCGAACGATGCCCGTCAGCAGCCCCGCCCTCAGCAGCAGCCCCGCCCTCAACAGCAGCCGCAGCCCGTTATCCGTCAGGCTGCACCGCAGCCCTCGGGCGGACATGAGGCAGCCGCCTCGAACAAGATAATACCTATCGTCATCATTGCGGCGTCGCTTATCGTTGCGCTGGTGGCGGTGATAATGGCGATCGTCGTGCTCGGCAGCAAGGGCTCGGAGGACGATGACAGCAGCCGCTCCCGCAAGGACCGCGGCGGCACAGCCGTCACAGAGGAGGTCGAGGTCCCCGCCGAGGAGGTACTGACCAGCGGCGGCGACTCTGCTGTTGAGGAAGCGGAAACGACCACAACTACAACAACTACAACTACTACCACCACCACAACAACGACGACCACGACAACTACCACAACGCCTCCGCCGACCACGACAACAACGACAACAACGACAAAGCAGACCACCACGACTCCCGCGCCTGCTGACCCGAGCTTCCCCACGGATTACGGCTATATCAAGGACGGCTATGTGAACACCCTGCAATCGAACCTTAGAATGCGCAAGAAGCCCAGCACCGAAGCCGACCTTGTGTTCAACGAGGGCATACCGAAGGGCAAGCAGGTCGAGGTCTGGGGTACGGGCTATGACTCTGGTAATAATCTGTGGTACTACTGCAAGTACAGCGGATATGAGGGCTGGTGCCTTGCGAGCTACATTTCTTCCGAGAAGCCTTCGACCACACCCTCGTCCAAGGGGATCGTCGAGCCTGAGATCTATAACGAATATCCATACCACTGCCACACGGTAGTTGACAAGCTGAACTTCCGCACAGGCCCCGACAAGAGCTACACCTCTCTCGGAACTATCCCGATCTACACCGAGCTCGAGGAATACGGCTACAACAGCGGCGACGGACAGTGGATCTATGCTTACTACAACGGCAGCTACGGCTGGGTGATGACCTACACCGAGACGCCCGAGTACAAGCAGTACGTCCAGTTCGAGGGCGGCAAGGCGAAGCCCGTGATCTATCTCTATCCCGAGGAGGAGACCGAGGTCAGGGTGAAGCTTGAGCTGACGAACGGAGAGCTTGGCACGACCTATCCGGCCTACGGCCACGGCTGGGACGTTTTGGCGCAGCCCGACGGCTCGCTGACAAACCTTGCGGACGGCACGCATCACGAATATCTCTTCTGGGACAGCCGCAGCGACAGCACGCATTACGACCTCTCCGAGGGCTTTTCGGTCAGGGGAGAGGACACCGAGGCCTTCCTGAAGGAGAAGCTTGAATACCTCGGGCTGAACGAGAAGGAGCGCAACGAGTTCATCGTTTACTGGCTGCCGCTGATGGAGCACAACAGGTATAACTTTATTTCCTTCCAGAGCGAGAGCTACACAGACAGCGCAAGGCTCGACATCACGCCGAAACCCGACAGCCTGCTTAGGGTGTTCATGGTCTTCAAGCCGCTCGATGCGCCTGCGGACGCTGTTCCTCAGCAGCTCGAGCGCTTTGAGAGGCGCGGCTTCACCGTCGTTGAGTGGGGCGGCACGGAGCTGAGATAAAACATAACAAACAAGCGCCTGACCTTTACGGGTCAGGCGCTTTGCTGTTAAACGTTTTAGATCATTTTGTAAGGTGCCAGATGTCGCGTGCGTAATCCTCGACAGAGCGGTCTGCGGAGAAGATGCCTGCGTTTGCGATGTTTGCAAGGGACATCTTCTGCCACTTCATAGTATCCCTGTAGCACTCGGAGGCGTAAGCCTGAGCCTGCTGGTAGGAATTGAAGTCGGCCAGAGCCATGTAAGGATCCTGAGTCTTGAGCGAGTTGGCGATCTCAGAGAACTGCTCGCCGTTGATGCCGCGTGTCAGCGTGTCAACTGCATCTCTGATAACGGGATTGGAGTTGTAAACGTCGATAGGCCTGTAGTTCGGCTTGGCGGCGTTCACCTCGTCAACGTTCATACCGAAGATGATGATGTTGGAGTCGCCCACCTGCTCGTGGATCTCGACGTTTGCGCCGTCCATGGTGCCGAGGGTAATGGCGCCGTTTATCATCAACTTCATGTTGCCGGTACCCGAAGCCTCGGTGCCTGCGAGGGAGATCTGCTCGGAGATCTCGGCGGCGGGCATGAGCTTCTCGGAGAGGGATACGCAGTAGTCCTCGAGGAAGATGACGTTAAGCTTTTCGGAGAGCTTCTTGTCGCGTCTCAGCTCCTGCGAGATGTTCCAGATGAGCTTGATGATCTGCTTTGCCATATAGTAACCGGGAGCGGCCTTGGCGGCAAAGATATAGGTCTTGGGCACGAAGTCTGCATTGGGGTTCTGCTTGAGGTAGTTGTACTGCGCGATGATGTTCAGCGCGTTGAGCTGCTGTCTCTTGTACTCGTGCAGGCGCTTTACCTGAACGTCGAAGATAGAATCGGTGTTGAGCACAACGCCGTACTGGTTCTTGACAAACTTGGCAAAGTTCTGCTTGTTTTCGAGCTTGATCGCGGCGAGGCGTTCGAGCACTTCCTTGTCGTCCGAGAACTTGTTGAGCTTTGAGAGCTTTGAGGCATCACGGAGCCATTCGTTGCCGATCTTGTCGTTGAGCAGCTTGGTGAGCCCCTCGTTGGACTGATAGAGCCAGCGCCTGTAGGCGATGCCGTTGGTAACGTTCGTGAACTTCTGGGGAGTGTAGTCGTACTCGTCGCGGAAGGTCTCGCGCTTGATGATCTCGGAGTGGATCTTTGCAACGCCGTTTACATGGTGGCAGGCGTGAACGCAGAGCGTCGCCATCTTTACCTTGTTGTTCTCGATGATAGACATTCTTGTGACCTTATCGTGGTCGCCGTACTTCTCCCAGAGCTTGCGGCAGTATCTCTCGTTGATCTCAACGATGATAGAGAATATCCTCGGGGTAACGCTCTTGAGCAGGTTGCAGTCCCACTTTTCGAGCGCCTCGGGCATTACGGTGTGGTTGGTATAGGCAAAGGTCTTGGTGACGATGTCCCACGCCTTGTCCCAGGAATAGCCGCAGTCGTCCAGCATTATCCTCATCAGCTCGGGGATAGCGAGTGTGGGGTGAGTGTCGTTGATGTGGATAGCGACCTTCTCGTGCAGGTTGTCAAGGGTGCCGTAAACGTTCATGTGCTGGTTTACGATGTCGCCGACGGAGGCAGCGCACAGGAAGTACTGCTGTCTGAGTCTGAGGCTCTTGCCCTCGGCGTGGTTGTCGTTAGGGTAGAGCACCTTTGTAATGGCCTGCGACATGATGTTCTGGCCGAGAGCCTTGGAGTAATCGCCCTTGTTGAACATATTCATATCGAAGGAAGGCACCTCGGCCTTCCAGAGGCGGAGCTTTGAAACAGCCTCGCTGCCGTAGCCCGAAACGAACATATCGTAAGGAACGGCGAGAACGGAGGTGTAGTTCTGGTGTGTTACAAGGTGGTACTGATTGTCCCAGTCCTCCTTGAGCTCGCCGTCGAAGCGCACCTCGATGGCCTTGCTCGGAACGGGGACGAGCCATGCGGAACCGCCGGGCAGCCAGTTGTCGGGCAGCTCGGTCTGCCAGCCTTCGTCCAGCTTCTGCTTGAAGATGCCGTACTCGTAGCAGATAGAGTAGCCTGTTGCGTGGTAGCCGTCAGCTGCCAGTCCGTCGAGATAGCAGGCAGCCAGTCTGCCGAGGCCGCCGTTGCCGAGGCCTGCGTCGGGCTCGCACTCAAAGATGCCGTTGATCGAGATGCCGAACTCCTTGAGGACAGCTGTTGCCTGGTCGATCATCTCAAGGTTGTACAGGCTGGTCTTGAGCGAACGTCCCATAAGGAACTCCATAGAGAGGTAGAACACCTTCTTGTTGCCTGCCGAATGGGTCTTTACTGTAAAGTGGCCTCTTTTTGCCTTCATGATCCCAACGACGATCTTTGTGAGAGCCTCGTATACCTGCTGATCCGAAGCCTCCTCGGGCGTAGTCTGGAAATCGCTGTGCAGAATGTCAAGGAACTTCTCCTTGAGCTCCTGTTTGGTGATAGTAGCTTCTGCTGCTTTTCTGGGCCTTGCCATATTGATTATTCCCTCCTATTTATTAAGGGCAACACCGCACGACCCGCGGCTAACGCCTCTGCACATCATCTGCTTGCCAGCTTTCCGTCATATTACCCAAATTCTCCTTGACTT
>CAMNBY010000236.1 GCA_946533615.1 uncultured Clostridia bacterium | reverse complement strand
GTCAAGGAGAATTGACGTCATCTTTGATGACGTTGGTAATCATGACGGAAAGCTGGCAAGCAGATGATGTGCAGAGGCGTTAGCCGCGGGTCGTGCGGTGTTGCCTTAAGGCAGCAGCGCATCTGCTTGTGCGTTGTTGCCTATAATTTTATTCGTTTTATATAAAAATCTTGGCATAATTCCCCATTGCTTTATTTTCGGCAGAGTGCTATAATGGAGTTAGCTTAAACTAACTATATAGCTGTATGGAGATGATAAAATGGAAAATAACAAAGTCATCGCGGAGCTACGCGATGTAGTAAAGACCTACGGCAAGGGAGAGGGCAGGCAGACCGCCGTCGATCACGTCAGCTTCACCATCAATGAGGGTGAGTTCGTGGTGATACTCGGACAGTCGGGAGCAGGGAAGAGCACAGTCCTGAATATGCTGGGCGGAATGGACGTCCCCACGGAGGGCAAGGTCATCGTTGACGGTCAGGAGATATCCTCCTTCGGCGACAGTAAGCTCTCGGAATACCGCGCAGATACGGTGGGGTTCATCTTTCAGTTCTACAACCTGCTGCCCGGACTGACGGCGCTCGAGAACGTGTCCCTGATGAAGGACATCAAAAAGAACGCCCTCGACCCGATGAAGATGCTTGAAAGCGTCGGCCTCGGCAGCCACGCAAAGAAGTTCCCCTCACAGATGTCCGGCGGTGAGCAGCAAAGGGTCTCGATCGCAAGAGCCCTCGCAAAGGACCCGAAGCTCATACTCGGGGACGAACCCACAGGCGCTCTCGATTCTGAGACAGGGCGCATCGTGCTGGAGCTGCTGCAAAAGCTCTCGCGCGAAAAGGGGCAGACCGTTATCCTTGTGACCCATAACGCTGACATCGCCAAGTGCGCCGACCGCGTGATACACATGAGGAACGCAAAGATCAAGTCCATCAAGACAAACCCCGACCCGCTGCCCGTCAGCGAAGTCGAGTGGTAAGCGGAGGATGTGACTATGCTCCGAAAGAAAATGCTGAGAGACATCAGGGGAAATTTTGCACAGTTCTTCTCGATCTTCCTGCTCTCGATGGTGGCGATGTGGTGCTTCACGGGCTTCGAGGCCAACGTTATCGGCGGCGGCAGGGCACGCGAGCGCTTCCACGAAAAGACCAACTGCGCTGACGGCTGGATCTACGGCAGCTCCTTTACGGAAGAGCAGCGCCAAAGCCTTGCGGCAGTCGATAAGATAAACGACGTCCAGCTCCGCACCGAGGTGCTCGGCAAGGCCGACGAGAAATACAACACCGCCGAGGTCTACTGCTATTTTGAAGAAGAAAACACCGTGACCAAGCCCTATGTCGTGGAGGGCGCCGAGTTTGACCCCTCGGACACCGAGGGCGTCTGGATGTTCTACCGCTTTGCCGATGCCTGGGACTTCAAGCTCGGCGACAGCTTCACCGTCCATGTCCTCGGGCAGGACATAACAAAGCAGATACGCGGCTTCGTCGCGACCCCCGAATATGAGTACGCCTGCGCCTCGACCGACGCAGATACGGACTTCCACAATATCTCGTTCCTCTATTTTTCGATGAACGTCCTGCCCGAGGAGCTGAGAAGCTACAACCAGCTGCTCTTCACCTGCGAGGGCAAGGCGCTGTCGCTCGAGGACGACATCTCAAAGGCTCTTGACAACAAGTACGCCTTTATCGCCGACCGCGACTCTATCCCCGGGTACTACAAGCTCTCCGACGAGCTGGCGCAGCACGAGAGCTTCGCCTATGTTTTCGCCTTTGTGTTCGTGGCGATTGCCCTGCTGGTCATCATGACCACAATGAAGCGAATGATAAGCCAGCAAAGAACGCAGATAGGCACAATGAACGCCCTCGGCCTCAAAAAGCGCAAGATACTCCTGCATTACCTGAGCTTCAGCCTTGTGGTGTCGCTGCTGGGCGGCATCGCGGGTGTCGGGCTCGGACTTGCCACCCTCGGCCGCATGATGGTCGAGATGTTCGGCGGCCAGTATTACTCCGTCCCCGAATGGTCGGCGGGCTTTGACTACCGCAGCATCGTGCTGGTCTGCGTGATCGTCGGAGTCTGCGTGCTCACGGCCTTCTTCTCCTGCCGTCAGGTGCTGAAGATACAGCCCTCGGAGGCGCTGAGACCCGCTGCCGCTCCCGATGCCCGTCCCTGCATCTTTGAGAGGCTGCCCTTCTGGGATAAGCTCAGCTTCAATGCCCACTATAATCTCAGGGATATCTGCCGCTCAAAACTGCGGGCCTTCATGGGAGTCTTCGGCACGGCTGTCGGTATGCTGCTGATGACAATGGGTCTCGGCTGCTTCGACTCCCTCGACTATGTCCGCGACTGGTATTTCGACAAGATACAGAACTATGACTATCAGGTGCAGTTCGCCGACAACGCCACCTTTGAGCAGAAGGAGGCCATCAAGGCCGAGTACGGCGGCGAGTACCTTGCGACCTATATGATCTCTATGGCCACCGACGACCACCCGACCTCCGAGGATATCCTTTCCTGCAAGCTGGTCTCGGTCGAGGGCGAGGGGCTCTTCGGGCTCACGGATATGGAGCTTGACCGCTGCAAGCTCGAGCCCGGCACCGTCGGCGTCACCAAGAATCAGGCCGCCCGACTCGGGATCAAAAAGGGAGACAAGATCTTCTGGAAGCTCTCGACAGGGGAGCAGTGGGTGGAGGCCGAGGTCGGCTGCATCATCAGGCACCCGTCCATAATGGGCATCTATATCCTCCGCGAGGACGCCGAAAAGGTAGAGGGGCTGGAGTATTCGCCTGCCATGCTGCTCTCAAACGACAAGCGCCTCGAGGACATCGAGGACGGCGCCATCGCCTCTGTCCACAGCCGCGAGGAGCTGGTCAAGGCCTTTGACAAGAGCATGGAGATCATGGATCTTCTGGTGTGGTTCATGTCGATCTTCTCCGTGATGATGATCGTGATCGTGCTCTACAACTCGGGCAACCTCTCCTTCAATGAGCGCGAAAAGGAGTTCGCCACCCTGAAAGTCCTGGGATTCGGCAGCCGCCGCATCCGCCGCCTTATGGCGACCCAGAACCTCTGGCTCTCGCTGATCGGAACGCTTACGGGTATGCCCTTCGGCAAACAGCTTATCCAGCTGATGATGGACACAAACGGCGACAGCATCGACTGGCCGTGCTACATCTCTGCACGCACGGTCGTCCTCTCGGCGCTGCTTGTAATGGGCGTCAGCGTCCTTGTGAGCTTCATGTTCGCCAAACGTATCCGCCGCATCGACATGGTGGAGGTACTGAAGGGCATGGAGTGACATCGAAATATGTAAAGTCAAGCGCCATTACACAGCCGTGTTTTGGCGCTTTTCTTTATGCTCCCTGTCAAGTCGGCGGTTTTGCGCAAACGTTTTCGCTGCCTAATGGTTAGAAATTTAAACCATTGTGCAATGTGCACAATAAAGGTATGCTATTTTTGGGGGCGATTTTTAGCCCTGAAATATTGCATTTTGTGAAAAAATATGTTACAATTATGTTACTATTGGAGGGGTGTCTCTATCGGCCAATTTATTGCAGACCTCCTTCGGTAAAATCTATTATGAAAGGTAGGAGAAACTATGAAGAAAAAGACTCTGTTGAGCCGCTTCGTCAGCGGTGCAACAGCGGCGGCCATCGCAGTCACGATGGCGCTCAGCGACACGGTCATCGAGCCTTTGAAGGCCCTGGCTGATCTTGAGCCTGGCGCTGTGGGAAATGTCATTTTCAGCGAGTCGGGTTATAACAATCTGCACGGTGTTGCATCTGACAACATAAGTGCTACGATCAACCTCGGCTCGCAGTGGGATTCGTCGTCCTATGTCACTATCCCCGAGAACACCTATTATCTGCGTGTTCACACGGTCGAGAGATGCCATGATGACTCTTCCAAGCCCGAGAGCGATGATACGGCTTATGAGACGTATGTCAATGACATCTATCAGCTCATCGAGATCTCCGGCAGCGATCTTTATGAATGGAACTCCGGAAATTTTGAGAAGCAGAGGTCGGGAACTCTTCGTACTGGATCGTGGTACTGGTTTACCGCTTCCGTTGAGGGTGAGCTTGTAAGGAATCTTGACCCCTCTGCGGATCTGACTATGGACGCCAACGGTAATATTACCGGAAACTACGAGCCCGCAACCACTATTGAGGGCAAGCAGATTGCTGAGCCGGGTACTTACAATTTCACGCAAGGCTATTATGATTGGAACTCTCACCGACAGATCCCTGATTCGGGCAAGTTTGTTGTAAACACTCAGCAGGCTGTCCAGAAGTTCAGGCTCGAGGCCTATGACTACGAGGGCAACCCCTCCAAGATCATAGGCGTGAACGACAGCGTTTATGCTCTCGTTGCTCTGTTTGACAAGGGCAACACCAACGGCGGCAAGGAATGGTCGCCTACAGAGGCGAACAAGGACAAGATCGTTGCCTGGAAGATCGTAAACGCAGACAACATCAAGAACAGCGCCACCTTTGACGGCACGGCGGATAAGTTCAACAAGATGGACCTTGAAGCTGCCGACTATAACGGCGGCAGCAACGCAGTCGGCTATGACCCCGACAAGTATTATGCAGCTGTTCGTGTGTTCACTTCAAATAACAACGAGAGCTCTAACAACCTCAAGACTCTGTTTGAGACAGGCGCCGACTCCTTCCCCGGCTATATCCCGGGAGGCAGAACAGAGGACGACGGTACAAAGGTCGTTACCTTTACACAGCAGGATATCGAGTATAATATCGACCTCGTGTTCGATAAGCCCGTTTCCTTCACTGAGGACGACTTCTACTATGTGCTCCTTACTGTTGAGCATCAGAACGGTCAGCCGACATACTACTACGAGAGGCTCAGCTTCTCGCTCACCACTCCCGACGAGAGCGGCAAGTATGTTTACTCCATTCCCGTACAGACCGCGAGCAGCTCTTCGTGGATGGACGGCAACGGCGGCACAGGCGATGCAAATCAGCAGGCCGGCAGACGCTACAACGGCAGCGAGCCCGGAACGACTCTCCAGCTGATTGCAGCAAGAGCGGAAAGAAACATTAACAACCTTCTTTCCATGACAGGCTGCAGCGAAGTCGTAAATGGCGACATCATCAGAACATTCGAGGTAAACAAGAAGGGTCAGTCCAGTGAGGATATCACCAAGAACAATAAGGTGATCGGCGCGACCTACACCGAGACCATCGAGTTCACCAAGCAGGGCGCTTCCAAGGATTACGATTACAAGACGATCCTCGGTCCCGGAATGATGTACGGCTTCACCGCTGACAGATTTGCTCAGAAGGGTCACCTTCAGACCAACTTCGCAGTAAACTATTACCACAGCGGAAACAAACCTACGGAGCCCGACCTTTCGGATCCGTCGTGCGGCACATTCCTCATCGCAAACTTCGTTGACTTTAACGAGACCGGCGATGCGACGATGAAGAGCGGCACAACTCCCGCAGATTATCTTAAGGATGAGCTCACAGTCAAAAATCCGAATAAGATCGGTGAGCAGAACAAGCTCTTCCTCGGCGGCAGCCACAGCAACCACAATGCTCTTGTCGTTACTCCGAGCGATGATCCTGTAAAGGATCCCAGAGAGTGGGCTTATGTTGAAACTGACACCACAGCAAACATCAAGTCCAAGGTCGATGCAAACCTCGACCACATGGTGGCTGTATCGAATGATATGATCTCCAAGCCCGCGACCCTTTCTCCGGTCGTTGACGGCAGCGATATCATCATCAATGCTCTTGACTATGAGGACGGCGACACTATTTATATAGACGCCGACAATCTTGTTAAGGCCGACAATACCATCGGCAGCCTGAATCTCGTTATCAAGAAGAGACCTAACCAGGTGATCGTTTTCAACTTCGACTCCACCGAAAAGGTAGATGTCAGAAACTTCACCGCTCAGATCTATAATGACAGCAACGAGCTGATCGCCGAGGGTAACAGCAACCCTGATACAGGCTATCATTCAGGACAGAACAACTGGCTCAACAAGTATGTAATGAGAAACGTTGTTTGGAATCTCAACTCTGTCAAGACGATCGAGATCACTGCTTCGGCAGGTATCTTCCTTATCCCGACAGTAGAGTCCACGGCACACATCAACACCTCCAGCACCGGCTGGCTCGTGACTAAGGGCTATTTCGAGAACGGCGATGAGTGGCACTTCCCCTTCTCCGAACTCGAGGAGATCCCCGACAGAGGTTCTATCATCATCAAGAAGGAATCGTTCGACGGCAGCGAGACTACCGTGAACGCAACCTTCGAGGTAACAGGTACCTTTGACGTTGACAACGTTATGGTCATCGACCAGATCCCCGATCCCGAGGACGACAAGAATTTCGGCGTGCTCAGCGAGAATGCCGATATAACCGAAAGCAAGATCACCTTCACGACCAACGACGCAGCTGTTAAGCTCGCTAAGCTGGAGGAAGGCACTTACACCATCAAGGAGACAGCAGTCAGCGTTGATGGCATGAGCGTGATCGACAAGGAAGTTACATTCACTGTGGGTGAAGACGGCAAGGTAACAGTTGATACCACTCAGGCCGCATTCACAGAGGACGATAACGGCGTTTACTCCTTCGCTGACGACACCATCACCCTTACAGCTAAGGACAAGATGGAGACCGAAGCCGAGACCGGCGAGATCAAGGTCAAGAAGGCAGACGCTGACAACTCCCGCAATACCGTTAATGCACTGTTCACTATCACAGGCACATTCGATCCCGATACCGTTGCGGTAGAAGGCACCGATGAGTCTGATGTTACAGCTTCAACGGTCATCTTCGAGACTGCTGGCGAGACCGTTACGGTTTCGGGTCTTGCAGAGGGCAGCTACACCATGACCGAGACCTCTGTTACCACCGACGGCTACAGAGTGATCAAGAATTCCGTAAAATTCTCTGTTGACGCAGACGGCAAGGTCGTATTCAGCGAAAACGACAACGCCAATGCTCTCAACACTCAGGACGAGAACGGCTACTGGACCTACAGCAGCACTTCTCAGACATTCACCGCTAATGACCGTCAGACAGTCGGCGAGTTCTCCAAGGTCGCAGCAGGCGGCACAGAGATCGACGGCGCTGAGCTCGAGCTCCGTTACTACAACGAGAACGGCTCCAAGACCGACGACAACGGCGACAAGTACGACCTCATCGACAGCTGGACCTCCAGCTCGAGAGAGACTCACAAGGTCAACGGCCTTATCGAAGGCGAAAAGTACACCCTTGTTGAGACAGGCGCTCCTGACGGATACGCCTATGCAGAGTCCGAGACCTTCACCTTTGCCGACAAGGTAAAGATCACAATGGAGGATAAGGCTCTTGGCGTTACAATTTCCAAGACCGACATCACAGGCGAGAATGAGATCGCAGGCGCTAAGCTCGAGCTTCGTTACTACAACGAGAACGGCTCCAAGACCGACGACAACGGCGACAAGTATGACCTCATCGACAGCTGGACCTCCGTTGAAGGTGAGTCCCACGAGATCGACAGCTCCAAGCTGAAGGCAGGCACAGTCTACACCCTCCACGAGGAAGGCGCACCTACCGGCTATGCTTACACCGCAGATGTTGAGTTCACCATCGAGCTCAACGGCGAAGTTACAGGCAGTGCTGTCAACAAAGACGGCAAGGTCGTAATGAAAGACGAGGCTCTGAACGTCAAGATCTCCAAGACCGACATCACAGGCGAGAACGAGATCGCAGGCGCTACGCTCAAGGTAGTTGAGAAGGAG
>CAMNBY010000235.1 GCA_946533615.1 uncultured Clostridia bacterium | reverse complement strand
GCAACGTCAAGGAGAATTTGGGTAATATGACGGAAAGCTGGCAAGCAGATGATGTGCAGAGGCGTTAGCCGCGGGTCGTGCGGTGTTGCCCAAAGCAAAACAGGAGCCGCATCCGTGTTGCAGACGCGGCTGAAGAATTTATCAAAGATCACGCCCGACTGATATTCTCGGGGAGCTCCTTATCTAATCTGGAAACGGCTCTGCGGATCGAGAAGAAGGAAAAGATCGACCTTCCGCAGTAGGCTTGCAGCTCAAGATGCGCTGTGCCGTCGGAGAGCGAGATCTCCTCGAACACCAGCACCACGGGTCTGAACAGCAGGCTCCTTACATAGCAGGAGCTTGTGTTCGGGGCGGTGTCAAGCGCCAGCTCGCGGCCGATGTTCTTCATGGCTTTCTTGACGGCGAACAGCGCCTGCTTGTTGCTTTTCATTCTTGTGCCGTAGTGGTAGCGCTTCATCTTGATGCCGAAGAGCAGTGCCGAGCTTGCGCCGTCGCCGACGCCCAGCGGTGACATCCATTTTCCGCCGCCCGAAGCCATTCTGCCGTCCTCGAGGGTGAAGTAGCTGCCGATGAGTATATGCCTGATCTCCTTCGAGCGCTCGCGCTTTTTCTGCTTTGCGATCCTTCGCTTCTCGCGTTCGGAGACATCTCTTTTGCGTTTCTTTTCCTGCTTTTCCTCGGGCTGCGCTTCCTCGGCGGGCTGATCGCTGTTTTCCTGCGGGTCGTAGTTGGCGGCCTGCTCGTCATATTCGGGCTGCTCGTAATACTCCTGCTGCCCTTCAAGCTCCTGCCTGTCGTCGAAGGCCGCTTCCTCGGGGAAAGAGCCGTCATTCCTGTTACTCATTTGTCTCCTCCGCTTCAACGAGAGTGAGAGTGCGCTCCTCGTCCATCACACATTTCAGCTTCTGCTCGATGCCGAGAGCCTCGCTCTTCAGCAGCAGCTTGGCGGTGATGGCGTCGAAATTCAGGCTGCCGTCCTCGTTGTATTCAAGCGAGGAGTCGATAACGACCGCAAAGTAGCTGAGGCCGTCGTCTGTGGTTGCCTGCATGATGTTGAAATAGCCCTCGGGGGCGTTTGAATCGGGATCGGCAGTGAGCGTCCAGTCGCCGATGCCCTTGGGGAACAGAACAGTGTTCGCGTCAAGCAGATAGGGGTTATCCGTGTCTGCGGCGCCCGAGGCCGAGTTGTTCTGCCTTGTACCCGAAAGCCTTACATACATGGTGCCGTTGTCCTCGTCGGCGTAGACATAGACGTCCAGAGAGAAGCTTACGGCGTCATAACCCATTCCGCCGATCTCGGAGCTGCGGGAGTAGGTCACTGTTGTGTAGCCCACAGCCTCGGGCGAGATAACAGACCTGACCTTGCCGCCGTCCTCCTCGCCGTCGAACTCGGCGGTGACTATGCCCTCGGGGGTGCAGAAGCTCTGCCAGGCAAGGTCGGGAGTCGCCGAGCCGTCGAGAGATACCGCAAGGGTCTGCCCCTCCTGAGTGACGGTCAGGGGATAGTCGGAATCCTCGTAAAACCTTTTGGCCTCGCCGATCTCCGCCTCCGAGGCCTGCTCGGAGGACGACCCGTCGTCGGAATCCTTGCTGCCGTGCCTGACCGCCAGGACCGAGATCAGGACAAGCAAAGCGACAATGCCGAGGCAGATGAGCGCGGCTATTTTATGTTCCTTTATGTTTCTGATAAAGTTCTTCATTTCCTAATTCCTGCCTGTCGGCTCAGCCTTCCTGTTCGTCTGTATTCTCCGCAGCCTCGTCCTCTGTGGCCTCGTCGGCAGCGCTTTCGTCTTCGTCGGCAGCGCTGTCGGCTGTATCGGTATCTTCTGCGGGCTCCTCGGGCTCTTCGGTCTCCTTCTCGTCTTCCGAGCCGGGTTCCTCTTCGTCCTTGGAGCTGTCGCTCTTGTCCTTGTCGCCGCTTTCCTTGTCATCGGAGGCCTCTTCGTCAGGGACTATCCTCTGGCGAACGACAGGGACGGTGACGTTGATAACGTCCTTGATGGTCGGGTTGTCTACCGACCAGATAGTGATCGTATAGGTCTCGGCCACGGTGCCCACATTCTCGGGGATCGTCACGGCGAAGGTCTCCTCCTTGGCGGAGGCAACTTCATCGGTGATGTCCGTGAGTATGTCGTTGGCGAGCATATCGACGCGAATGTCGAAGCCCTCCTCGCTGTTGCTGATAAGAACTGTGCCGCTGACGATCTTGCCGCCATCGACCTTGATGTTCTTCTCGTGGTTCTCAACGATGCCCTTATAGTTTTCATCGACCGTTACGCTGGTGGTGAGTGTTACCTTCTTGAGTGTGATGGTAGCGCCCTTTTCGTTGAACTCCATATCCACCTTGCGGTTCACAAGCTCCTCCTCCAGTTTATAGGCCTCGATCTTGTCGATCTTCCAGATGCCTTCGGAGGGCTTGATATTTATTGATGTGAGCTCTGTGCAGTCACGAACAAAGAGGCGGATATGCGCTCTTTCGCCTGTTTTGAACTGTGTCCTCTCGCCGTCGTTGTTCAGCTGCCACTTGCTTTCATCGCCTGGCTCGGGCTCGTACTGGATGTACTGCCTGATATCCTTGATGCTCATGGTCTGGTCCGCGGACTTGCTGTCGAGGTAATTGATCTCGACCGCAACGGGAACGTTGATGCCGCTCTCGTTTGCCTCTGTGGCTTCCGCCGTTGTGATATAAAGGTCAAGCGGGATTACAGTATCCTCGCCTGTCATGCCCTTGGCGGCCTTGAGCTCTCTTATCTTGTTGGTGGTGTCGAAGCTGTCCGTGAAGCTGTAGCATTCCTCGAGCTTGACAGTGTTGGCGTCGCCCTCGGCATAGCTGTAATTCAGCGCGAAGGCCGACTCGACGTTGGCCTTGACATTACCGAAGGAGACTATCCTGTAGCCTGTTATCTCAGCAAGATACGGTACCTCGAAGGGTATCTCCGCCATCATTCCGGGATAGATCTTGTTTATGCCTGCGTCTGTCAGGTAGACATAGGGTGAATAGTAATCCCCGTCCTCGTCAAGGGTCGAGCGGTACTTGAGGCAGACAGCAACGTCGTTCGGGTTCAAGTTATCGTCCGAGAGCCCGAAGAGCGCCATTTCTCTGGTGCTCGTTCCGAAGGAGACCATCAGCGTCTGCTTCTTGTGGTCATAGATACGGGTCGAAGGTATCGGCTGCGCCTTTAGTCCGAGGGTAGCCGTGGCTCCGTCAAACAGCAGGGTATAGGTCATTATGACAACGCCTTCCCTTACCTGTTGGACAATGGCGTGGTCAAATGCCGTGGTGCTGCTCTTGCACTGAATCGACATTGATGAAAGGTTCTTCATGCCTGCTGCCGAGAGGCCTGTGAAGTAGAACATGGCATCGGCAGTGCCGCTGCCCGAGATGTTCATCTCATCCTGCTTTATCTGCATGATGCGCGAGTTCGCGATCGTGTACTGCATCGCAAGGCTTACGCTCACGTCGTCGATATCCTGAGACCTTGCGCTCGGGAACAGGAAGACGTTGAGCTCGTCGTTGGTCGTCTCGGGGAGCTTTGATACCGATGAGGTCCAGGCGCTGTTATCTGCCCAGGTCACGGTATGCTCGTCGAAATAGATCGTCGCCTTCTGCATATCGCCCGGGAGAAGGGTAAGGTCCTCGTAGTCTCTTCCGTTCTTTGGCACTCTCTCGCAGAGCAGCCTGGTCTTCATCGAGCGGATATATTCGGCGTTTGAGGTGTCCTTGGTATCGGTGGTGCTGGCAGCCAGCGTAACAACGCCGCTGTCTGTCTCGATCCTTGAGAGCGAGACTCCGCCGATGACCCATTTACAGGTCTTGTTTGTCCTGTTTGTCACCTTGAAGGTCATGCTCTTGACCTGCCTGAGGTTTGCGATAGGCGGCAGTATGAACCTGTCGGTATGGTTCGGCCGCAGCATCCACTGGGGATCCGATATCGTTCCCATGCTTGTATACAGCGCAGCATTCGAGCCGTCCGCGGCGCCGTCAAGCTTTCTGGGTGTCTTGTTCATATAGCTGGCCAGCCTTGACACGACGTCAAAGCTCATGGTATGGGGCTCCATGTCGGTGTCGATGTACACAAGGTCGCAGGAAACGCTGGCCTCGAGGTCAGCGTAGTCGGTGTCCCGCGGGAGTGTGTTGATCTCGCAGAACAGGTTTACGACCTTCTGCTTATAGGAGACCTTGAAGCTCTTTGCGAGCTCTCCGACCGAACGTCCCGCGCGGGGCTTGACCGCGCTGTCCTCGGACTTATCGTGATAGTCGATGTCAATCCAGCCGATGTCGTCGAAGACAAACTGGTCGGAGGAGCCGCCGCCCGTGCGTTCGGTGACGGTGATATATTCAACGTTCAGCTTATCAAAAACGTCGTTGTCCTCGGAGATATCCTGCGGGATTATCCTGATGGCGGAAACATTGCCGTAATCGCGGTTCACCTTGATGGCGAAGGACTCCTCGTGCCCTGCCCTGAATGCGTCCGACGAGAGCTGCTGGTTGGCAAGGACATAGGCGCTGCTTCCGTTATCGAAGCGCAGCTGGAAGTAGAAGTGGTTGCTCGAGCCCGAGTCGCCGTTTATGTTGCCCGCGTCGGGGTCGTCGGCTACCTTGACGGTGACGTCATAGGTCTTGCGGTCTCTTGCATAGCCGTAGTTCTCCTTGGTCTGCTGATAGCTCATGGAGTAGAGGACCTCGTTATAATCGGCCTCTCTTGCGGTTATCACGGTGCCCGTGCCCGTATTGAAGGCGAAGGAATCCTCGGGGGTTATGAGCAGCTTAAGGTTTATCGGGAATGGCGGGATAACGGTTTTTTCCATATCCCTGACAATGATGTAATCGGTGGAGAAGCTTCCCGCCTTGCCCGATTTTGCGTAGATGCGGCGCTTGCCGACGTTGCGAACGACAGCCACGGACATTCCCGCGATCTGCCACTCATCAGAGTCGCCGCCCACGTTTATCTCGACGCTGTTTACAGCGGCCACATCGGGCAGCTGCACGGGGAATTCAACTATATTCCCTCTCTGGACGCCGCTCCAGTAGGCATAGTTATCCTTGACATTTGTCGAAGACGGCCAGCAGCCGAGGTAGTTGTTCACCTCGTCGGCTATCTTGTAATTGGGCGAGGAAAGCTCGCTGCCCGAGGTATCCTGATAATTCAGTCGGATCCTCGTGGTGCCCGAGGGTTCGGCGCCGTCAAGGTCATCGGTCTTTATGCGGATAAGCACGTTACCCGCGTACTTTGCGCCAATAAGCGCAGCCTTTTTGTTATACTCCACCAGCTTGAAGGTGTCCGAGGCGCCGGCATTTATCCTGATGCCCTGCTCGTTGTTGGTGGTGGTGTAAAGTATCGGGTCGCTCTCGTAGAAGGAGAAAACGCAGGTATAGCTCGCGAGCGCCTTGCCTGTTGCGGCGTCCTGGCCGTCGGGGGTATTTGACAGGCGGCAGGTGCCTTTATACATCGAAACGCCCGCAATGCGGATATAGTCGCTGTCCAGTGTCTCGAAGAGCTTGTTCCGCTGCTTGCTCGTTCCCTCGGGGACGATGCCGCCGTCGGCCTTAAGCTTATCTCTTGCGGCCTTGCCGACATAGAGCTTTGTGGTTATCAACGAGTCATATTCAGGGAGGTTTGCGGTGAACGCAAGGGTATCTCCGCGCTGGGCGAGACCCATCGTTTTTACGTTATCCCCTGACCGCTTGTACTGTCCGAGTACGGAGAGCAGGACGGGCATAGTGACAGTTCTTGCCCAGCCGTTCCTGTCTCTGTAGCTGATCTCCAGCGCCATATGCTCGCAGACGTTGCCGTTTGTGGGGTCGCTGTCGGCCGACCTGTTCCTTAGCAGAGCCTCGATACCGCCGTCGGGCAGGTCTGTGAAATCGAGCCTGAAGGAATAGAGGTCGTTGAGCGAGGTGCTGTTATCGGCGGTCCCGCTGACCTGTCTGAGGCCGAAATATTCCGAGTTGTCGCCTCCGACATTTATAAGTGTGTCGCCGTCGGCGTTGAAGTTCTGGGCGCTGCCCTTCCTGCTCGTAAGCTCTGCGAGGCGCTGCTTTCCGAGGGCAAGGAAATACTTGCCCGAATAGAAGCCGTACTCGCCGTAGCCGCCGACGGTATTGACCTTGCTGACGGTCATTCCCTGAACGGACCACTTTCCGCCCGTCATAAAGACGTCGATGCGGTCCACGGTCTTGATAGGTGTATCTGTCTTGAAGAGCAGCTCGTCGATCGACCAGGCACCGAGCATGGAATTCATTTCAATATCCTCGTTTATCGTGTAGCCGAGAGATTTCAGATCCTTGTGAGAGTCATTTATGGAGCTGAACATCGAATCCGTGCTGACCTCTACCTCGCCGTCAACATAGTTATCAACTATTGACTCTATCTCGTAGAAGTTCGACTTTACATTTTCAACTGCGTCACGGTCCTCGACCTCGATGGTGCGGTACTCATATCTGGCTTCGATCTCTTCGGGGCCGACCATTTCATGATAGACGTACAGACCCGTTATGGTGGTAGATCTCCACACCTTTCCGGGCTTGGTTATCTTCATGTTCTTAAGATAATCATTGACCATGTCCATACGTTCCTGAGTCAGGAATATATACTTGGTCTGCGCTGCGCCGTTTTCATCTGTATAGCGTATCGCAAAATACTTTACGGTTTTTCCGGGGTTGATGCCCGTGGCGACGGTAAGGGTATAGAGCTCATCCTTGATATTGAAGGTGGGCACCCCGCTGTTATAATCATCCACAGAGAGAGCCTTGTTTACGGGAGTGAGATCGCCCTTGACGGCGTTGTCGGGCCAGTCGCCGCCCGACGAGATCTCGGTCTCGTAGGCCTCGCCGTTCTTATAGATCGTCATTGTGCCGGAATCATCATCAGCCTCGTTATTTTCCTTTTGGGCTTCGGCGGCCTCGGGCTGAGTATCCTCGGTCTTTGCCTCCTCGGCATAGACGTCAAGGCACAGCGAAGCAGGCGCTAAGGCAAAGGCCAAAAGCAGCGCCGTAAGTCTTGTTAAGGTTTTTCCGATAAGGCTTCTTGTGTGTTTCATTTGATATTAAACATCTCCGCAAATCCGGTCATTTCAAGAACCTCTTCAACGTAGGGAGCGGCGTTGGTTATGCTGAGCTCGCCCTCGTTGCTCCTTACCTTGATGTAAAGCTTCTTCAGCGCACGAAGTCCCGCGCTGGAGATATACTTCAGGCCGCCCATATTGAGCGTGATGTCCTTGAATCTGTCTGCTGTTTTCAGGAAAAGCTCTCCCACCTGGACGGCGTTATTGGCGTCGATCCTTCCTGTGATGATGAGCTCTCCCTCCTGACCTCTGTCAACTAACTTTATATCCATTTGTCAGGCACCTCTCTTTTTCCTTGAATCCTTGATATGGGCTGCAAGCTCGTCCAGCGAGACCTCCATGGTGTCCACGTCGATCTCCTCCATACGCTCGGGGAGCGTCATCTCGCTGTAGCTGTCAAGCTGCTCGTCAAGCAGCGCCATGATATCGAACCTCGGCACAAAGCCTTCGTCCTCTTCCTCTTCGGGCTCCTCCACGGGCTTCTGCGGCTCGGGAGAAGCGGCAGGCACCTCGGGCTCGGGAGGTGCGGCAGGTGCCGCGGGCTCCTGATAAACGGGGGCTGCGGGCTGCTCGGGAGCAGGCGCTGTCTGCACAGCTGTCAGCTGCTGAGAGGCCATCTGCACCTCCATCTCGCGCTTAACCTCCGCGCGGATAGTAGCGATGAGTGAAGCGATATCTATAGCGGGCTGAACGGGCTGCGGCTCGGGAGCCTTCACGGGCTCGGGTACTTCGGGGGTGCTTATCTCTTCAAAAGTAATACCCTTGCCGTCAGCCTCTGGGTGCATTTCGGGCTCGGCGGGTCTTCTGCGCTCTCTTGTCAGAGGACGCATATCCTCAAATCTCTCGTTGAGCAGGTCTGCCTCCTCGGCGGTTATCTCGCTGAACGTGAAGACCTCGCCCTTGGCGTCGGGGTCAACGGGATTATAGACATAGCCCGGGATAACGTTGTCCGAATTGGCCTCGTGCTCTTCGCGGCTGTCGGCGACAAAGCTTTCCCAGACAGCTGCGCCGTCCTCGCCGTTGAAGTAATGCGTCTGATACTCGGGCTGCTCGAACATATCCACCATTGTCTGCGGGACTTCGATCATGAACGAAGAACGGCTGGTGGGGCTCATGACCGTAAAGGCCATGCCTCGGGGAGCTGTTACTATCTGATTCTGCTCGACCTCGTTGATGCCGCCCGCCTTCTCATAGAGCTTGCAGAGGTCGTCCATATCGTTCGGCGCAAGGCCGAAGATAAAGCTGTACTGGCAGGCATTGATGATGGCTGTGGATTTTCTTGCTATCTCCTCAGAGCCCACGAAGTCCTTGAGGTTCTGGGTGATTACTATCTGCATACCGTTGTACTTACGGATACGCTTAGCCAGCTGGAACATGAAGTCGAGGGCGATGGGGAACTTGGTGTCAATGAATACGTGAGCCTCGTCGATGACGACGACGATCTTCCTGTTCAGGCCGTATTTGCGGTTGTAGTCGCGGTTCTTGATGATCTCGTTGTCGATGTATTTGAGGACAAGGAGCATCTGCGCGTTGGCGATGGTCGAGTTGCGGTTCGCCAGCAGCGACTGGAAGTTGAATACTGAGAAGTTCTCCTCGGTCGTAATCGAGGAGGGGCCGTTCCAGATGTTTGCGTTTCTTCCGCCCGTTGCGAACTTGGAAACATAGTTCATAAGGGTCTGGAGCATATTCCTGAGGTACTCGTTATTGGTGCGCTGGAAATCCTCGAGGACGAGGTCATACAGGTCGTCGAAGATCGGGTAATCGTCGGGCGTGAGGGTCGAAAGGTCGGTCTCCATCGTGATCCCGAAGTTTGTATAGAGCCTCTCGACGAGAGAGTTAAGGTACTCGAGCGCTTCCTTGTCAACGTCGGGGAGTATCTGCTTGAAGAACTCCTCGAGGAACTGCAAATGCGCGGAGAAGCCCGTGCCTGTGCTGTCGCCGCCCTCCTCGTCGTCGTCAAGAGTTGTGATGACGTGGAAGGGGTTGAGCCTGCCGTACTTGGCGTTGCCGACGTTGATTATCTTTCCGTGGAGGGTATGGCAGAGCTCGGTGTACTCGTTCTCGGGGTCGAGGATAAATATTTTTGCGTCCTCTGAGGCCATGTTGGTCAGCAGGCTCTTTGTGCCGTAGGATTTACCTGAACCTGACTTACCGATGATGACCATATTGGAGTTCACGCGCTCGGAATCTCTTCGGAAGAAGTCGATGAATACGGGGACGCCTTCCTGTGAGCCGAGGCGGATACCGCCCTCGTCGGACACGCGGGCGTAGATCCAGGGATACATCGCCGCGATGGTGTTTGCGGGCATGGGTCGGCCGTCCTTGACGAGCGGGTCATAGCCCGACACCTGCGAGCCGATGAAGGCCTCGACCTGGTCGAAGTCCATCTGGTTGAGCCTCATGCCTGTCTCCTGCCATGTTCTGCGGACGGTCTTTTTCATATCCGCGATTATTGCAAGAGAGGTGTTCTCCACCGCGTCCTTGCCGCTCCATTCAGAGGTCTTCACGGCGTCGTACATACTGATATAGATATTGACCGTGAGCAGCGCCTCGTTTTCCTGCTGCAAGGTAACAAGCAGTCGGGCAAGGGTCTCGATGTGGCTTTCAAGCTCAAGTCTTTTGGAGTCGATGCCCGTAGTCATCAGCTGTCCGCGCAGCTCCTGCAGCGAACGGTCGATGGCGCGGATAGACTTTGTCCTCTCCATCGGGGTGATCTTGACGACTACCTTTGTTGAGGGTATGGACATAACGCCCGCAAGCCAGGCGTCGCCGACGTCCGAGGGGTAGCCCACGACTCTCATCTGGTGGGTGATTATCTTGTTTATCTCGGCTCTTCTTGTGGTGAACGAGACACTCTGCGGCATCGCCCACTTGACGTAATCGGCGGGGTCGATCTTCTCTATCTCGCGCTCGTCAAAGTCAAGGTAATTCGTGTATTTCAGGAACACTGCAAGCTCCTTGTCGCTATTGAGCCGACGGACCACAAGTTCGCCCTGTGTAAGGGCAGAGACCGCCGAATCGGTATCGATCAGGAGCTGACGCTTGTCAATATTAAAAAGTGCAAGGTAATAGAAAGGCTGTATGACCTTGTTCTCGAAGCAGATGTCCCGCACAGCGTTTATGCGGTCATACTGTATCTCGACCCTGCTCTTGAGCTCTTCCTCGTTGAGCAGCCCCTTTTCGTAGGAGCGCTTCAGGGCGTCGAGCTTGTCATATTCCTTTTCAAGGTAGTTATCATAAATAATTGGGCGGTCTATCTTGATGATATTCGCCGAGTAATCCATTCTGAGAGAACGGATTATCTTGCCGAGGCAGTTCTCGATAGAGGCGTCGCGGCGGAACTGGCTGAAGAAGCGGAACTCCACGGGGTCGATCTCGATGATCGTGCCGTAGTATTTTCCGTTGTACTCGATAAAGCCGTCGTTGATGCCTGTAAAGGCGATGATCTCCTCGACGTCCTTGTCGCTCTTGTAGGAGGCTTCCTTGTCCTCCTCCTTTTTCTTGCTGGCTGTGGTCTCGCGTGACTTGCGCTCCTGCCAGATGGCGTTCTTCTCCTCGTCGGAGATGTCCTTGTCCTCGAGGCGCTTATCCTCCTCGCGGCGCAGCTTCTTCTCGTTCATTATCCTCTCGATGCTGTCGCGGAGAGATTCGTCGTCCGAGGGCGCGAGCTTTTCGGAGAAGAATTCCTTCCAGTGGTCGCCCTTGTTGGTCTCGGTGGCGCTGGAGATAAGGTGCTTGTCGGAGAACGTCCTCCAGAAATGGCGCGGATAGGACAGATATTTCAGCAGGTTCAGCACTATCTTATAGTTCGGCTGAGAATCTATCCTGAGCACCAGCACGATGCCGATTGCAAGAATGCCGACGGAAACGTAGAGCCTTGCGGGGATCGTCGAGAGGATAACAAGGGTTATCAGACCGAGGGTGATCGTACCCACGATGATATCGCCGAGAGTGATCCCGCGGAATAATTCAATTTTTACTTTGGTTTTTCCGGGTATCAGTCTCATGCCCTGTTATCCTTTCGTCCGATGCGTCCGAGCCGTTTCAGGCTGCGGACTTATTTGTTATCATTATTCTTGTTGTTTTTCTCTTCTCTGTACTTACGCAGCTGCTCGGCATAGAAGGACTCGCCTGTTCTTGGCTGAGGCGGCTGCTGATTCTGCGGAGGCGGCTGAGCGTTCTGTGTCTGCTGCGGCTGCGAAACACTTCCGTTGCTTCCCGCACCGAGATCCGACTGGTTCTGCGGTGGCGGCTGTATCACGCTGCCGCTGCCCGACGAGTGTGAGCCGGAGCCCGTGCCTGCGCTGGCCGAACCGAAGCTGCCTGCCGAACCCGTGCCTGCGCTGCCGCTGCCAGCGGAGCCGCTGTGGCTGCCGATCACGTTTCCTTCGTTTGCGGGAAGCGATCCCGAGTGCTGTCCGCTCACGCCACTATGAGGGGGGTTATTATTTCCGTTGCTTCCCGTGCTGTTCGGGTTGCTGCCTATGTTCCCTTCATTTCTGGGGAGGCTTCCCGAGCCTGCTCCGCCTGTGCCTCCTGCTCCGCCGAAGGAACGGGGAGGCGGCTGGATATTGCCGCTGCCGTTTCCGCCCTGCTGTCGGCTGCCGTTCGTGGGCTTGAATCTTCCCTGCTCGTCGAGGCCGAAGAGTGATTGCTGTGCCTTGGACGGGTTATGGATAGGCGACTGCTTGCCTGCCCGCGGGTCATCTATGCTGCCGCCAAGGTTTTTGGCAGCATTGCTGTTTGTATTGATCCTGTTGCCGTAAGCGTCAGTGCCGAAGAATTTCTGTGTCTTAGCGTCCAACGGAGCTCTCTGACCCTGACGGCCTGCGGAGCTGCCTGCGGGCTGATCGCCTGCGCCTCCGGGCTGATTACCGAAGCCGCCTGCGCCGCCGTTCTGACCCATATTAGGTCTTGCTGGAGGCGGAGGATTATTCTGTCTCTGTCCTTGGCTCCGGCTTGCTATATAGCCGCCCACCATCTGCCTGAACTGCTGGTTTTCCTGGCGCTCCTGAGCCTTATTCTGAGCCTCGGCCTGCCGCTGCTTGCTGTCATTGGACTCTACGATAGCATTGGAGAACTTGTCTTCGACAGCGCCAAAGCCTTCCGTGACGTTGCCCGCGAAGTTCTTAACAGCACCCGTAATAGGCTTGAGCGGCAGTGTCGCAACTCTGCCGACGCCGCTTGCAACGCCCTTGGCGATGCCTGCTGCCTTGCCTGCTGCCCAAGTTGCGGGAGCTGCGACAGCGCTCTCGACAGAGCTCTGGGCTGCGCTTGCCAGCTTGCCGACGGTGCTGCCCTTGACGTCCTGAGCGGCGCTGCCTGCCATGATGGACTGCCAGCCTGCGCTGTCCGCAAGGATACCTGTCAGCAGGCCGTTGGCCTTTTCGATGGCAACTGTGCCCGCCCAGATCATCACCAGCTTGCCGATCGTGCTTATCACGGTGTTATCGACCAGCTGGAGGTCGGGGTTCATTACTATTGGTATGAATATGAGGAATATCCTCATAGATATTACTGTTGCGAAGACCGAGAAGGCCTGCACGATGAAGGCCGTGAGCCACTGCTTGAACTTTCCTCCGTCATCAAGAGGCGACACCGCGATTATCGGCGGCGCGATGACGTAGAGGAACAGCAGGTTGAAGATGCGGACGATACAGTTTACGATGATGACCGCCATGTTTACGATTATCGCGGTGCCTGCAAGATAGATCAGCAGGTAGTTCATTCTTGAGAAGGACACATGGAAGTCCTCGTTCACCTGATCGAGGTCATAGAGGCTCTTCTCGCCCGTATAATACGGAGCACGGACGTTGTCGAACATATCGGGGCTGCTGTTGTATGCATCGTTCTTGGCGGCGGCTGTGTTGCCGATACCCATAGTACCGCAGAGGAAGAGTATGCGGTCAAGCGCCACCTCGTCAGGCTTATAGGTCAGGGTCTTGTCATAGCTCTCGAGGGCGTGGAAGCTGTTGTCGTGCTGGAGCACGTCCATGCAGTGGGTCAGCGCATTGGCGATGCTCTCGTTGTACTCGTCCAGCGGCTGCTCCTTGTTGTAATCTGCCGCGACGGCGAGTTCCTGGAGCATTGCCTGCCAGGTATTGCTGTTGCCGCCGTTCTCGTCCTCGGTATAGTAGTAATCGAACACGCCCGTATCCGCCAGATATTTAAGATATCCCCTGATCTCGTTATAGCACGAATTCAGGTTATATCGGCTGTTGGCGGAGGGGTTGAGGGAATAGTTCCCGACGGTGTTGAACACTCGGCCCATGGCCGCGTACTGCTCGTCGGTGTAGGTCATGGGGCCCTTCTTGCTAAGGAGGGTCTTTCCGTTGTCAAAGACCTTGTTTACGGAATCCATGAGGGTATTTGTAAAGGAGATGGTGATAGTCATAAACAGCGAGAGGCTGAGAATGACAAAGATGCTGCGCATAAGGGAGCGCAGGATCTGTCCGTGGGACTGGCGCATCTTGTCGTCAAGGTCGAAGCCCTTGCGGATAACGCCCATCACGGCGAAGATAAAGGCCATGACGATGCCTATCGCGGCCATGCCCCAATATATCGCATTTACAGTGCTGTTATTGAAAAATATGTTTACCAGGTATTCTCCGTCGCCGTTGTATTTGGCCTGACTGATGCCCGTGAAGACCTTGAACAGCTGCTGGAGCCAGCTTATGAACAGGCACACGAGCCTCTCGATCGCAAAGAAGAAACGACCCAGAAAATTATCTAATTTTTCAACGAGTTCGTCTACAATGCCGCCCATAGTTTATCTCACTCTCAGTTTCTTTCTTGACCAGATCATATATCCGATCGCTGTGACTATTACAAGTAAAAAGAGTATACCGAACCAAAGCCCCTGAGAATTGAGGTAAAACCCGATCTCAAAGCTCTCTGTTACGGTATTTCCTGCTGTGTCTGTAACTGTGACCACATAATCTCCCGGCTGGGTAAGCTCTCCGTCGCTGGGATATTTCAGCTTCTCGCCGTTCAGGGTAATGCTGTATTTATCGTCCTCACCGGGGTCCTTGATGGTCACGGGGCCGCCGGCTCTGCCGTCCTTCAGCCCCTCGAGGGTCAGCGTAGGGGGAGTGTGGTCGATAACAACGTCAAGGCCGTAGTCGATGCCTGTGAGGTTGCAGCGATAGGTTATAAGGTACTCGCCGTCCTCGGTCATATCCACCTTGCTGACGTCGTCAATGGTTTTTATCTCGCCGTCCACGGCGACCTCCTGAAGATCGAAGCCCAGCGGCAGCTTGTAGCTGTCGATCATGCCTGTCACTTCGGGGACAATGCTAAAGGAAAGCAGCTGGTTTGAGACGTCGTTGCCCGACACCACCAGCGAATACATTCCGATATCCGTGATGTTGGAATAAAGCGCATCGTCCACCTCTTCGCCGTTGAGGTAGAGGCGGGCGTCGCCTGCGCCGCTCAGGTCGATGGAAACAGCGCTTGTGGTGATCATTCCGTCAGCGACGCTCGAGGTCACTGTGGAGGTACCGCCCGATACGGTATAAACAAACATATGGGACTCTCTGTCATAGATCCCGCCGTCCGCAAGAGAGATGGTCTGCTGCTCCTGGTATTCTTCACCTTCAACGGGGTCGCCGCTGTAGATATCGACTTCGCCTTCATAGCCCATATCAACGCCGCCGACGGTGCTGACGGACATAGGGAGCGCTATCAGCAGTGAGAGCAGTTTAGCCGCAAGCATACCATTTCTCCTTTCCTGTTATTTTATGCAGATCAGCCCGCCTCGTCGTCTGCCTTGCCGAGGACGATTTCGTTCCTCTCCTCAAGGTCGTAGTAGACCTCGTTGGCCTTGAACATATGGCTTCTGAGCTCGCCCATATCCATGGTGCCCATCTTGTAGTAGGGGCACTTGTAGCTCGGGGTGTACTGTGTTTTAAGCGGGAAGTTTCCGAAGGTAACGATGATGGCGTTGCCCGTGGATTCCTTGTTGTTGAGCATCTGCAGCTCGCTGGGATAGATAAGGGGACGCACCTGGGTCTGGCTGGAGAGGTTGATGTCGCCCTCTCTGCCGCCGATAGAGGAAGAAGTGCTGGTCGTGCGGACGGTCATGTTGCCGCAGAGCTTCGAGAACTCCTCGCAGGTGCCTATATCGTTGGAGCCTATGAACATCTTCATGCCGCAGTTGGACTTGACGATGTCGGCCACTTCGTTTCCGTAGACGTTGGAGAGCTGGGAATAGGACTGAACTACCATATTGAACCAGATCTTTCTTGAACGTCCAACGGTTATCATCTTGTCAAATTTCTCGATCTTCGGCATATTACCGAACTCATCGAGGATGAAGTACACGTTTCTCGGCAGCGAGAGATCCTCTCTTGCAGAGGCGACCTTGATGAGCGCCTTATACATACAGAGGATGAACACAGCTGCAAGGCCGTGACGGGTGTCCTTTTCGTCGGGTATCTTCATGAAGAGGGCCGTGGGCCGCTCGGCGAAGGATGCCGCATCTACATCGGTCGCACTGGTCAGGCCGCAGAGTCCGCGGTCGTTGAACATATTCAGCTTGTCGAAGGTGATGGACATATAGGACGAAAGGGTGGTATCTGCGGCGGAGAGCACCTGTCTCGAAAGGGTATAAGCCTGGGAGAGCTTGCTTCTGCCGTTGAAGTAGTCTTTAAGGGCGGCGAACTCGTTTTCGGAGTTTGTGAGCGCCTTGTTGATATTAAAGAAATTGAACTTTTCCTTGGTCATGCCGAGGCGCGGATCCTCCGAATCCTCGAGCATCGCAAGGCAGGTGGACATGATGATCGAGCGTGCGCCCTTTTCCCACACGGGGTCTTTCTCGTTCTCGACGGGGCAGATGACAGACACGAGGTCGTTGAGGTCCTCGTACATCTCGTCGTAGATCTGCTGGCGCTTAACGGAAACATCGTCCTGACAGTGGGTGGGGTCGGCGTAGGCATTTTCACGCCACTCGAACCAAAGCTCGCCCTCTTCGGCGTCGCCGTCGGGGCGCTTGAGGTCGGGATAGGCGTCCATGCTGTCGCGGTGAGCGACGATGCCCTTGCCCATCTCAACATATTCCTGATACATATCCCAGATATCGCCGAGGGGGTTCCAGCGGCTGGAGGAATAGGTATCGCGCAGGTCAAGGAGCAGCACGTTATAGCCGCGCTCCTTGAGGAACTGCGAATGCAGGGAGAAAAGCTCTCCCTTGGGGTCTGTCATTATCATCGAGCTGCCGCAGGCGGTTGCGCCCAGCAGCTGGATCATCGGGTTGATGAAGGTGGTGGTCTTACCTGAACCTGTAGCACCTATTATAAGGCTGTGTGCGCCCGAGAGGAAGTTCACCTGGAGCTTCTTGTTCTTGTCAAGGACTGCGCGGACGGGAATGCCGTCCTTGGTGCAGTTTTTCAGGTCGTCGTAGACGTGCTTGGGGAAATACTTGTCGCGCTCCTGGTCGGTGAGGAAGCGGCTGTTCTCAAGGCCGCCCTTGACGACGTCGATCTTGCCGTCCTTGCCGAGCAGCCCCTTGCCCGTGCCGAGCATCAGGTCAAGGTTATTGCTGGAAAACAGCCAGATTATCCCGACGAGCACCACGGCCACGGTGCCGAGCAGCCACGTTGAGGGACTGACGAGATACGACCAGTGTACCTTAAATGTCTTGTCGGGGCCGAGAGAGGTGATATAATCCATCAATGTGCGGACGCCAAAGCCGCCTATCGCCTGTATCAGGAAGGCTATGACAGCATTTTTTATCAGTTTTTCCTTGGGGATATTCCTGAAAAAATCTTTCATATATCGAGCTTCTCCTCTTTCAGGTCGGTGTCCTTGTGGCCGTCATTCAGTGTAGCGTTGCTGCCTACAAGGATATGCGGCTTCGTGTTCTCGTTGGCGCCGACGTTTGTTACAAGGCCTGCGCCGACGACTGTTTTGCTGTCGTCAACTCTTCTGAGCTGTGAGGGGACAGCGCCCGTATTGCCCTCCATGAAATACTTGTTGTAGCCCGAGAGCATATCGAGCTGTTCGGTGGGCTTGTTCTCGTAGTAGACTACTGTGTTTGCATCCTCGACATAGGTGTAGTCGATGCTGCGCTCGCTGAGAGCTTTAAGGTATTCCTTTATCTCATCATCGCTCTTGCCGAGGAAGGTATGGCTCTTGGAGTTTGACATATCCGCCATGAACCACGAGCCGTAGGTCTTGGAGTTCGGATAGCACTCGACTCTTGCGTTCTCGCCGAGGCGGATACCGCCGTAGACCAGCAGTCCCTGATTGATAAGGGTGGAGCTGTCGTCGAGGGAGAACGGAACGAGATTTCCCGCCTCGTCACTCAGGCCGCCGTAGATGGCGCCGCCCTTTTCGATGATTATGTCTCCGCCGAGGCACTTGATGGTGCCGCAGCCGTTTGCCGAGGGACGCGAGCCCGAGCGGAAGGGATAGATGCTGCCCTTGTCCTTTACGATGATGGTGCCGCCGTTGTTTATAATAGTGCCGTTGTTGATAAGGTCTCCGCTGACGCTGAGCACTCCGCCCTTCTCGATAGTAAGGGTAACTCCGTTCGGGATAACGACGCCGTTTTCCGTCTGGGTGTTGTTATTGCCGTCGATATAGGTCTTGGCGGATATAGGCAGCACACGGCCGCTTGAGACCGTGGTGTCCTCCTTGATGGCGTTGAAGCGGAAAGCCTCACCGAAATAGATATCAGCGGTCTCGGCATCGCTTGTCCACTGAGAAGCAGCCTTGCCTCCGATATGATCGAAGGTCGCCATGCCGATGGAATAATGCTCGGCAGAAACAAGGCGAATATTGTTCTTGCTGTAGTTATAGTCAAGGATCTTGAAGAGGCCGTAGCTATCCTTCTGGAAAACAAGCGGCTCGAAGCCGTCGATGCGGTCGTCGCCAACGGTTATCTTCATCTGTCCTTTTTCCTGAGAAGACAATGACCCGCCGACAACATTCATATTGATAACATAGTCGCTTGCTGCCGAAACAGCGGTATTGGATTCCGCTCCCTTACCGTTCGAGAGTCTGATCGTAAAAAACGGGCATTTTGTTCCGTCCTCGATGCCTTCATATTTAGCGAACAAGCAGTTGTAATCGCTGGTGGTATAGAAGGTCTCGGCATACAGATTATTCACAAGCTCCTTGTAATTTGCGGTGGGATGGTTCTTCAGCGCTGCCGCACCGTCAGACTGGATATTATGGTTATCCTTTTTATCCTGGTCTTTTTCAGCCCAGTTATAGTTGGAATAAGGAAAAATATCCTGTGTATCTCTTCCGAACACCTTAGCGCCCTCGATGAAGGCGTGGTTCTTGTCAAGATAGATATCGCTCGGACCTACGGGGTTGAGTACCTCGCTTCTCGAGGCGCCCCACATGATAAGGCAGGGGTGATACTGATTGTCTATAGGATATGAGTTGTCGCTCATTCTTTTCCAGCGGTAGAAGGTGATCTCGCCAAAGCAGTCGTCCATGATATTTCCGCCGACCTTATTGGAGGCCTCTTCGCTCTCCGCTTCTGAGGTATCGGCGGTCTGGCCCGCAGATCCCTCGGAGTTCTCCTGAGCGTATGCGATATTATATGGCGCAGCAGTGCTATGCGCCGCCGTCAGCATAGCTATGGCGGCGCACAGTACCGAACACATTATTCTCTTTTTCTTGCAGTTAAGAGAAAGCTTCATTCATATCATCCTTAAAGATCTAAGCAGGTATCAGTCCGCGGGAGAATTGTCAGCCATCCACTTGTTGAAGTAAGGAGTTGCGATCCTGAGCATTACGATGAGCACGAAGATGAGCACGAAGCCGATGATAGCGCTCTTGAGGTGCTGCTTTGCCTTCTCACGCTCCTGAGGCTCCTCTGCCTTGGAATACTTCACGCCGAGGCTTACGCAGAAGATAGCGCCGACAGCGGCTACCAGCGGCATAAGTACGTTAAGCACGTTCTTAAGCAGGTCGATGATAGGGCTGGTGATATCGTCCAGCTTGGGGTCGTCCTTCTTAGCTGTAGTAGTCTTGGCAGCGAAAGCGGTAAAAGCGCTTGCGGAGCCTACGGTCATTACCGTCATGACACGGGCTGCCATAAGCATAAACTTCTTCTTTGCATTGTTCATAATAGATTCCTCCATATAAAGATTTACAATGTTCTATTAACACCCGGGGCTTTTTTCTCCATTCGGGAAGCTCGGGGAGCTAATTCTTTTTCTGCGGCTGCTGCGGGAAGCGTTCCCGAAGCGGCAAGTCTTCGTGCCCTCTCGGCGTTCAGGGCTCTCACGGTCTTTACCATGGCGTCCACGCTCTCCTCGGGCACACGGGGTCTGTGTGCGGCAAGTCCTTTCAGTGCCGAATCCAGACGAAAGTCATTCATTGGGATCTCTCTTTTCTTATGAAGTTATGACGTCAGGCCAGCATTTCCTTGAGCTTGTTTCTTCCGCGCAGCAGCTGTGACTTAACGGTGTTCACGGAGCGCTGGAGCATCTTTGATATCTCGGCGACCGACAGGCCGCTGAAATAGTAGAGCTCGATTATCTCCCTGTACTCATCGTCCAGCTTTTTGAGTGCGTCGCGCACGGCAAGAATGTCCTCGGTGCTCGTATCCCACGAGCCCGAGATAGGTTCATCGCCGAACATATCCTCGTTGAGCTCTTCCTTATAGCCGCGGTTCATAAGGAACTCTTTTGAGGCATTGACAGTCACGCGCAGGAGCCAGGCCTTGCGGTGCTCCTCGCTGTCAAATTTGCGCTCTCTTCGGAAATAGCGATAGAACACGTCGGAATAAACGTCCTCCGCATCTGTTCTGTTGCGGACGTAACGCATTGCAACGCCGTAGATCATATCGCTGTAAGCTTTGACCATTTCTTCGTCATTCATAAGTAATACCCTGCTTATCATAGTTTGGGTGCAGCGGGCAAAAATTATTGCGCCGCCTGCTTATACATTTATAATATAACATAAAACCCCTTAATTGTCTATTACCATTCTGGTACACGGCAGTTCTTTTTTAGGTTTTGCACAAATAGAGGCGCCCCGATTTGTAAGATATGTGACAAAATGTCAGATAATCTCGGGTTTTCGGGCTTTCACGGCAGAAAAACATTGTTACTGTACAAAAAAATTCACGTATAAATGGGGTGACAAACAGAAAATAATATGATATAATGCAAGTAATGACATTGGTACACAAGGAGGTATATACATGAAACTGAGAACCAGATTACTCGCTTCGGCGGCAGGCGCTGCCATGCTTGTTTCTTCCCTGCCGCTCGGAGCCTTTGCCGAGGACAGCGAGGTCGTTGAGGGGAGCTTCACCTTCTCCAAGCCCTTCACTTCCGAGATCGGGGAGGACGTGTTCTACTACAGCGACGATTATTTTGCGGAGTCCTCGTACACGGACAACGCCCACCGCACCTCGATGTCGATGGTGCTGGCGCTGGCTGCCTCTTTGAAGGACAGCTCCGAAAGCATAACGAAGGTCTACACCGACACGGGCTTTGAGGATATTTCCATCGAGGATATCGGCAGCACCCCGACCCGCGACACCATCGGCACCGCCATCGCCCACAGGTCCGTGGACGGCGGGGAGCTTGTGGCGGTAGCCATAAGGGGCGACAAGTACGAAAGCGAGTGGGCATCGAACCTTATCGCGGGCAGCGAGGGCGACACCAAGGGCTTCAGCGACGCCGCAGACATAGTCCTCGGCCGCGTAAGGGATTACATTTCCGACAACGGCCTCAAGGACGTGAAGCTGTGGATCTCTGGCTATTCACGCGCGGGCGCAGTTGCAGACCTGATGGGAAAATACATAAACGGGCACCTTGACGAATTCGGCACCGCCGCCGAGGACGTATACGTCTATACATTCGAGGCACCCGCAGCCTCCGCCGAGAAGGTCACCTATGATAACATACGCAACATAATGAACCGCGATGACCTTATCCCGCTGGTATATCCCGAGAACTGGGGGCTCTGTCACTGCGGACAGCCACAATGGATAGCTGGCGGCAAGACCGTTGACATCAAGTATCTTGTGATCGGCGAGGACGGGAGCCTGACCGTCCCGAGCGACGGCACGATGAGCATGGAGGACTTCAACAAGGAGTTTATCGACTTCCTTTCCTCGGAGCTGAGCCGCAAGGACTTTTCGGGCGAATTTGACAGCGCCGTCGCCGATGTGCTCGAGGCCGTGTTCTCAAAGACCGACGAGGAAAAGCAGGCCGTCCTTGACTACTTCAGCGGCCTGGGAGGCAGCGAGGGCGAAAGCGAGGGCAGCATCACGGACACGCTGACCAAATACGGACTCGACATGGTGCTTGACAACGACCTGAGGCTGCTGCTCAACCACACCTCGGACAGCACCTACGCCAGACTTGAAAGCGACGTCTCCACATTGGTAATGATCCTGAGACTCAAGACAATAATTGACAGAGCCGATCTTCCGCTGACCGACGAGGATTACGACGCCGTCACAAAGCTTGCAGCGCTGGCGGTCAGGAAGCTCGGCCCCATCGCAGCGAAGGATCTCCGCTATCACGACGGCAAGGGCTGCGAGGACTATCTCCCCGAGGGCTTCTACGACCCCGAGTATGACCCGAACACCGATACCTACACCCCTGGCGAGGGATTTCTGCCGAGCCTTAAGGAAGCCTACGACCTATCTTTGGCCGCCGACGCCGAGAACAAGGCCATGCCGATCTATCACCTCGCAACGCTCTTCGGCAATATCATGAGTATTATCGAGGCACACTACCCCGTGGTGAACTGGGAGTATGTAAAGCAGCTCGACACCTACTACTACCCCGAAGAGGACGAGTCCTCCGAGGAGGAAGAGAGCAGCTCGCAGAAGGAAGACAGCAGCTCCGAGGCCGAAGAGGAAAGCTCCTCCGAGGCAGAGTCCAAAACCGAATCCGAGGCTGCTCCCGAGAGCACACCCGAGAGCGCTCCCGAGGCCGCTTCTTCGGAGGCGCCTGCTCAGAACGGCGGCAATCCCGCAACAGGCATCGGCGGCGCCGCAGCGGCGCTCATCATGATCTCTGCCGCCGCAGCAACAGCAGCAAGAAGGAAGCAGAGATAAGACAGCACAGCTAATAGCAAAAAACACAGCCGTTCGCTGACGGCTGTGTTTTTTGTTACGGGGCTTATTTTTCCATTCTGTCAACTCCGTGCAGGTAGAGCCTGGTGCTTATGAACAGCGACACAAGGTACAGCGGGACTGCCGCCCAGATCAGCTTGCCTGCCCAGCTTTTGCTGAGCTTTGCGATGTCGAGATCTGTGATGAACCTGAAAATCTTCTCCCAGAACTCGTCCTCGGTGCCGAGCCACGAGAGGTCGCCGAAGAGAGCGTAGAGCAGCGCGATCATTATTATCACAAGCATCAGGCAGCCCTTGATCGAGCTGCCCGCCTTTGTTCCGAAAGCCACCACGAACGGCAGCTCGACGGCACGGAGCAGCAGGCTGACACAGACCAGCAGCATTAGCATCCCGTTCTGTATCGGCACGTCCTTGAAGCTGCTGCGGACAAGGAGGTTGCTGCCGCAGGAAATCAGGAACGTTGCGGCGATGGTCGCGGCGACGAGGGCGTATTTTGCCACGGTCTGCTTGACGATACCGTTGGGCACCGAGCAGACGTAATAGCACCATTTCCTGCGCTCGTCGGTCTGCATCAGGTTAAGCGAGAAGGCGCCCATGACGATAAAGCTTATCACGCTCGTAAAGCCCAGAAAGACCATGAAAAATGTTTGGTCCATATTCTGATCGCGGTCGCCCGATAGAAGGGCGATGACCATCAGCGTGTTCAGGACAAACAGGGTGCCGCAGCTCAGCAGCAGTGTTTTTCCGTTGATGCGAAGCTCCTTTTTGAAAAAGCCGATCATCTTGCACCCCTCCTTCCAAGGCCTTTGACGCTGAGAAAATAGAACAGCGCACAGAGCCCGAGCACGACCGTCGGTATCAGCCACCAGCTGTTATCGCCCAGCCAGTGCAGCTTTCCAAGCAGCTCCTCCCTGTAAAAGCCGATCATGATGCCGTCTGATGCGTCCGAGCCGCTTTCATCAAAAATGCTTGTACCCGTTTTCTTTATCGAATAGCTCTCCAGCCATTTCTCAATGCCGAAGAACGAGCCGAAGTAGATCACCAGCGCTGCAAGCGTTATTATCCCCGAAGCCTTTTTTTCGTCGCGGATAAGATAATTGACGGCCTTGCCTGCGTGTGAGAACAGGAACACCGCGCAGCCGATGCCGAAAAGATAAAGCATGAACTTCGGCTTGTGGCCGCGGTCAAAGACGGCATCAGCCGCGAACAGCACGAGCCAGCTGAGCAGGGTGCAGACCGCAAGGCTCAGGGCGTTAAGGATATACACCGAGCCGACTATCTTCTTTTCGGTGACGGGCAGGGTGTGTGAAAACGCCCTCCAGCCGCTTTTCTCGTCCTGCTTGACAGCAGTGGCGAACTGCCCTGCAAAGAGCACCACCGCCGTCCCGAAGACCATGAAGTAATAGGTCAGCTTCATGGCGTTCTCGATGCTGGCCTCGGGCAGCCTGCCGATGTTGCCGTAAAGCGCCGAGAGCCTGATAAGCACACAGATCAGCACGACGCCCGCAGCCGAAGCAAGGTCGATGATGCGCGTTTTGCGGGAAAGGTAAAGCTCCTTGAAGATAAGTCCTTTCATTCAGCTCCACTCCTTCTTTTCGCGGTTCACATAGTAAAGCATGATCTCCTCGAGCGTTGCGGGCTCGATAACGGCGCCCGGATACTTCTTCCTGCACTTTTCTCTGTCGCTGACCAGCAGCTCTGCGCCGTAGTCGCTGACACGGGCGGAGATATAGTCCTCCGCTGCGATCTGTGAATGATCGGCCTTTGTGCATTTGAGCAGGCCATGGGTCTGCAAGATATCGTCCTTGTAGCCCGTCAGGAGTATCCTTCCGCGGTCGATGAAGGTCACGCTGTCGGCGATCTTTTCAAGGTCGGAGGTGATGTGCGAGGACATAAGGATAGAATGGTCTTCGTCCTGAAGGTACTCGAGGAAGATGTCGAGTATCTCGTTTCTAACAACGGGGTCAAGGCCCGTGGTGGCCTCGTCCATTATCAGAAGCTTTGCGCCGTGAGAGAGGGCTGCGGCGATCTGCAGCTTCATCTTCATGCCCTTCGAGAACCTGCCGAACTTCTTCTTGTAGGGCAGCTGGAAGCGTTCCAGATAGCCCTTGAAGGTCTCGCTGCTCCAGTTCTCAAAGACGCCTCCGAGTATCCTGTCCAGCGCCTTGGCGTTCAGCCCGTCATGAAAGGGCAGCTCGTCGAAGACTGCCGCGATGTCTTTTTTGATCTGCTGCTCCTGCTCGCGGCCGTCCATGCCGAATACCCTGATGCTGCCCTCGTCGGGGCGGATAATGCCGAGTATGGCGTTTATGGTAGTTGACTTCCCTGCTCCGTTTTGTCCGATAAAGCCCATGATGCTGCCCTTGGGGACATTGAAGCTCACGCTGTCGAGCGTGAAGCCGTCATAGCGCTTTGTAAGACCCTGTATCTCTATTGCGTTCTCATAGTCTGCCATGATGCTCTCCTTCTGCGCCTTCGCGCTTTTACTCTTCGTAAAGCAGATCAAGGAGCTCGTGCAGCTCGCGGAGCTTGACGCCGCCTGCTCTTGCCTTTTCACAGGCCTGAGAGATCAGCTGCTCGGTCTGGCGGAAGTATTCCTCACGCAGAAGCTCCTTGTTCTGCCGCTTTACAAAACTGCCCTTGCCCGTAAAGGACTCGATGAAGCCGTCGCGCTCCAGCTCCTCGTAGGCTCGCTTGGTTGTGATAACGCTTATTCGCAGCGACTGCGCCAGCGCACGCATCGACGGAAGGGCGTCCCCCTCCGCGAGCGTGCCGCTCATTATCTGCGCCTTTATCTGCGAGACGATCTGCTCGTAGATGGGCTCACTGCTCTGGTTTGAAATAATAATATCCATGGTATACCGTCCCGCTTCAATGTATATATTCAATATATACATTATACACTCTGTATATACAATTTGTCAATAGGCATATACAAATAATCCTGCACAAAAAAAGCCGCACGAAATTGTGCGGCTTTCACAAATATTCGGCTATGGCACAGCCTGTTTGCTTATTCTGCGTTTTTCAGCGCCTCATCAAGCTTGACCTTGTTGATCCTACTTCGGAGAACGAACGAGACCACAAGATAGGTCACAGCGCCGAGCGCAACGGTCTTGAAGTAAACGTTCAGCGGTATCTCGGGAGCGAGCCAGCCGTTGTACCTCATCATCATTGCCCTCCACAGCCTGTCAAGGGCAACGGCCTCGATAGGCATACAGAGCACCAGCGACAGCAGGGTCACAATAGATGTGGTGCGGATATAGATACCGCTTACCTCGGCAGGAGTGTAGCCGAGTATCTTCGCGATGGAGATCGACTGGGTGTTCTTTTCTATAACTACCTTAGCAAGCAGGTAGATGACGAGCACGAACACCGCAAGGCCTACCGATGTGAACAGATTCATCATTGCGCCCATAGAGTTTTCAAGCTGGCGCGAGGTCTTTGTCAGATCCTCCTCGGTGATCTCGGTCGCGATGAGCCGTTTGTCGATGTCGGTTATCTCCTTGTTGCAGAGGTATCCCGTAAAGCTGCCCGCCTCGCGTCCGAGCAGCGAGTTCATATAGTCGATGTTTCCGAATACGGCGAGGGTGCTGGGATAGTCATAGACTCCCTTGATCTCGACCTCGTATTCGGTGTCCTCCCACTCCTCTTTAAGCTTCAGCTTATCGCCCTTGCCGATGCTGTACTTGTCGGCGTAGGCGCTGGAGATATAGACGCCCTCGTCGGGCAGGTCGGTGTGGAAGTAGCGGCTGTCCTTGATAAAGCCGTAGACTGAGATTGTCTCCTCCTTGGCGGTGTCAACTGTTTTGAGAGAGGCTGCCGCGAACTTCTCGGCGGTCTCCTCGGCGGTCTCGACGGGCATTTTGAGCACATACTGATGCTCGGCGAACATACTCTCCTTGGTGTTCTTCTTTGCCTGCTCCAGCACGGGCGAGAACAGCATCGAGAACAGCATTATCAGGCTTGAGAGGAATATCCCCGCAAAGATAGTGATGTAGTTCGGGATATTCTGGAAGATCACGCGGAGCCTGTACCTGAACATTATATGCAGCTTGGTGTTGAGCTTGAAGGCCTTCTTGCGCTGGCGGCGCTTGAGGTCACGGCGCAGGAATTTCAGCGGCGGCAGGCTTATCACCCTCAGCAGCATCAGATAGTTGATGGCCGCAAGTATCACGAAAGGAACGATGGTCGTCAGCACAAAGGCCTCGGCGCTCCAGATCGTCTCGGACTTCACGATGCTGTAGGAATTAAGGTAGGCATCGCCCATGAATTGTCTGAAATAGGTGTAGCCCAGCACGTTGCCGAGAACGGAAGCCACCACCAGCACGATCATGGGCGCAGCCATATAGTGCCTGATGATCTCTCCCTTGGTGTAGCCCGAGGCTCTGAGAGTGCCGATTACAGCCGCCTCCTGGGTAATTGTGTTGCTCGTCATCACCGCAAAAACAAAGGCGATAATGACTATCAGCAGGTAGAGGAAGACGATGAACATAACGCGGTCGCCGCCCATGTCGTTGCCCGAGAAATTGATGGCGCTGGACTGGCAGCCGGGGATAAAGTCGCTGAGCATGGCCTTGCTGCTGATGACATTCATAAGCTCGGAGGCCCTGTCGTTTGCTTCCTTGCCCTGCCATTCCTCCGGCGGATCGTTGTACTTCCAGGCGAAGCAGTAGTGCAGGTTGGTATCGTCCATAGCCTCGAAGCCCTCTTCCGTCATCACGGCAACGCCGAAGCGTGTGGCGTCGAACATGAAGTCGCTGTTGTTCTCGAAGGCGCAGGAGTAATCGGGAAGCGCAACAACGCCCGTGATCTTGAGCTCCCTACCCGAGATCTTTATCTTGTCGCCGACGGAGAGCTTGTTGTTTTTGAGGTAAAGTCTGTCCATGGCGATCTCGTCGTCCTCCTCGGGCAGGTCGCCGTCAAGAAGGCTCACAAGGTCAACATCTTCCCTGATGCGGAATATCCTTGCGGTGGAGTCGAAATCGTCCGTCGGGCTGTCAAGGAAGTATTTGTTATAAAGCTTTACGCCGCCCTCCTCCTCGATCGCGGAGAGCACCGCCTCGTCGGGCTCCAGCGCAAGCTCAAAGTTGCCGTCCTCAATGTTGTATTTTTCAAAGCTGTCGTCGAAGGCCGTTTTAAGGCTCTTCACCGCAACGAGGAATCCCGAGACGGCGCCTATCAGAAGTATCATGATAAGGGCGATGACAACGTATTTTCCTGCCTCGCGCTTTATCTCGCGGGGCACACGTTTAATAAGCGGACTCTTCATACTGCTGCCCTGCCTTTACCATTCAAGCTCTTCGGCAGGGATCTTCTTCTCGTTGAGCCTGTCGTGGCGGATAACGCCGTCTCTGAGGGTTATTACCCTGTCAGCCATGTACTTTATGGAGTCGTTGTGCGTTACCATAACTATAGTGCTGTTGTACTTCTGATTGATCTCCTCGATCAGCTTCAGTATATCCTTCGAGGTCTTGGAGTCCAGCGCACCTGTGGGCTCGTCACAGAGCAGTATGTCGGGGTTCTTGACTATCGCCCTGCCGATGGCCGTCCTCTGCTGCTGACCGCCCGAGAGCTGGTTCGGCAGCTTGTGGCGGTGCTCGTAAAGCCCGAGGGTCTTCAGAATATCGTCCACGTCCAGCGGAGCGTCGCTGAGGTAGGCGCCGACCTCGATGTTCTCCTTGATGTTAAGGTTCGGGATAAGATTGTACATCTGGAAGATGTAGCCCAGGTGCTTGCGCCTGTACTGGGTCAGCGCCTTCTCGCTCATGTCGGCGGTCTTTTCGCCGTTGATGCTGATGAAGCCGCTGTCGGGAGAGTCGATGCCGCCGATGATGTTCAGCAGCGTGGACTTGCCCGAGCCCGAAGGCCCAAGCAGCACGCAGAACTCGCCTTTTTCTATCTTGGCGTTGATGCCCTTGAGCACCTCTGTCCTGCTCTCGCCCTCTCCGAAGGATTTCTTGATCTCATTTATTTCGAGAAACATACAGTTTCACACTCCTTGAAAAATCTACGTTAGCTCTCGCTAACCTATCTTGATTTTACACATATTAATCCCCTTTGTCAAGATGAAAAACGAATTTTTGTATACTTGAACAAATATTCAAGTGTTTATTTCTGACTTTTGGACTTTTAGTTCTCAAAGTTCAGATGTCAGAGGTATGATCAGGGCAACACCGCACAACCACCGGCTAACGCCTTTGCACGCTATCTGCTTGCATATTATCCGTCATATTACCCAAATTCTCCTTGAAAGGCGTCAGCCTTCCTGCGTCGAATTTAGGCAATCTGACGAAAAATCTGACTGCGCATCTT
>CAMNBY010000234.1 GCA_946533615.1 uncultured Clostridia bacterium | reverse complement strand
GTCAAGGAGAATTTGGGTAATATGACGGAAAGCTGGCAAGCAGATGATGTGCAGAGGCGTTAGCCGCGGGTCGTGCGGTGTTGCCTATATACATTCATTATACACTATAAGCATATAAAAAGTCAATTACAGTATTATTACAATAGCGCGGGCTTGACTACTTGCAAAAAACATAGTATAATAGTAGGGTATCAAGCAAAAGGAGAGAGCGCAATGGCAAGAGAGCTTGAGCCCTATCAGCTTATCGAGCGGAGCATAATCAAGCGCTTCCGCAAGGACATCTGGAATAAGTTCGTGATGGGCATAAAGGAATATAAAATGATAAACGACGGCGACAGGATCGCGGTCTGCATCTCGGGCGGCAAGGACTCGATGCTGCTGGCGAAATGTCTCCAGCACCTGCAAAAATACTCCCCCACCGATTTTTCGCTGGAATTCATCTGCATGGATCCCGGCTACAACGAGCGCAACAGACAGCGCATCGATTATAACGCTAAGCTGATGAACATTCCGATACGCTTTTTCGAGACGCGCATCTTCGGCATAGTTGCTAACCAGAAGCAGAACCCCTGCTATCTCTGCGCCAGAATGAGGCGCGGACACCTCTACGCCTTTGCACGCGACCTTGGCTGCAACAAGATCGCCCTCGGCCACCACTTCGACGACGTTATTGAGACCATACTCATGGGCATGATCTACGGTGGTCAGGTGCAGACCATGATGCCGAAGCTCCACTCGCGCAACTTCAAGGGAATGGAGCTGATTCGTCCGCTGTACATGGTGCGCGAGGAGCACATCAGACAGTGGGTCAACTACAACGGCCTTGAGTTCATCGCCTGTGCCTGCCGCCTCACCGAGCGTCTTGCCGAGACCGACGACAAGGGTGGGATCTCGAAACGTCAGGAGATAAAGGAGCTTATCGCAAAGCTTGCCAAGGGCAACGACTTCGTCGAGACAAACATCTTCAAAAGCGTCTACAACGTGAACCTGCGGACAGTCATCGAGTACGAATACAAGGGCAAACGGTACAATTTTTTGGACAAATATGATGAGTACGACTGGGAGCAGGACAGGATAGAGCAAGGGATAGACGAGGAAGAAGATTAACCAAAAAGCGCACCCGAGAGGTGCGCTTTTTTAATGCTTATGATGCCGTTACTTGGTGCCGAAGATCCTGTCGCCTGCGTCGCCGAGGCCGGGAACGATGTAAGCGTTCTCGTTGAGCCTCTCGTCAAGGTTTCCGACGTAAATGTCGATGTCGGGGTGAGCCTTTTTAAGAGCTTCGAGTCCCTCTGGCGCTGCGATTATGCACATGAACTTGATGTTCTTGCAGCCCTTGGCCTTGATGAAATCCACGGCCTGTATCGCCGAGCCGCCTGTCGCAAGCATCGGGTCGGGCAGGATAACAAGGCGCTGGTCGATGTTCTCGGGCAGCTTGCAGTAGTATTCGTGGGGCTCGTGTGTCACCTCGTCACGGTAGAGGCCGATGTGTCCGACCTTTGCCGAGGGCACCAGCGCAAGAATACCGTTGACCATTCCAAGGCCTGCCCTGAGTATCGGCACCACAGCCAGCTTTCTGCCCGCAAGCATCGGGACATAGGCTTCGGCGATCGGGGTCTTGACCTCCACCAGCTCGGTGGGCAGGTCGCGGAGCGCCTCATAGCCCATCAGCATCGCTATCTCCTCGACAAGCAGGCGAAAATCCTTGGTGCCTGTGCGCTCGTCCCTCAGCAGGGATATTTTGTGCTTTATCAGCGGATGATCCATAATTATAACTTTGCTCATTTTTATCTTCCTTTCATGTAATTCAATCTTCGTCGGTCTCCTGTGCATCGTCGGGCGAAGTCTTCTCGCGTGAGAGCATAAGATTTGTGAGTATTCCGAGTATCAGCGCCGCAGCCACCTCTGTGATAGTCACCTTGCCAAAGGAAATGCTGAGTCCGCCGATGCCTGCGATAAGTATCACAGAAGCTACGAACAGGTTGCTGTTCTTATCAAGGTCAACGCTTTTCAGCATTTTAAGACCCGATACAGCTATAAATCCGTAAAGCGAGATGCACACGCCGCCCATAACACAGGCAGGGATAGAATCGACAAAGGCCACCAGCGGCGTGATGAACGAAACGATCATACAGCCGACAGCCGCAGCGATAATGGTCACGATCGAGGCGTTGCGGGTGATCGCCACACAGCCGACGCTCTCGCCGTAGGTGGTGTTCGGACAGCCGCCGAACACAGCGCCCACCGCAGAGCCGATGCCGTCGCCGAGCAGAGTCCTCGTAAGGCCTGGGTCCTCGAGCAGGTCACGCCCGATAACAGAGGACAGATTCTTGTGGTCGGCAACGTGCTCGGCAAAGACCACGAACGCCACAGGCACATAGGCGACAATGATAGTCGCGATATACGAGCTCGATGCCTCGCCGATACCCTTGAATGCCTTGGAATAGATCATGTCGGGCATCGCCAGAAAGCTTTTCAGGGTGAGTTCGCCGTCCTCGAGCATATAGCTCTTGAAGACGGACAGATCAATAAGCTTCAAGGCGTCGATGTCGGCGGAGTTCCCTATCATCGTAAAGCCAAGCGCCACCGCATATCCCGCAAGGATACCGAGAATGAAGGGTATCAGCCTTATCATTTTTTTGCCGTAGGTCGAACAGAGCATCGTCACCGCCAGCGTCACCAATCCGCAGAAGATCGCGGCATAGGGAGAAGCGAGCATAGCGCCGCCCGCATCGAGGACGTCGCCCTTTTGCAGGTCGCCGACGGCGTTGCCCGCAAGCGAGAGCCCGATGATCGCCACCGTCGGACCGATGACGACGGGCGGCATTAGCTTGTTCAGCCAGCCGATGCCAACAAACTTTATGACCACCGCTATCACGACGTACACGAAGCCGGCCGCCCCTGCACCGATCAAAAGGCCCTGCATTCCCAGCTGCATCGAAACGCCGCCCGCAAAGGCCGCCGACATCGACCCGAGAAAGGCAAAGGACGACCCGAGAAAGACGGGGCTCCGCCCCTTGGTGAACAGAATATAGACCAGCGTTCCGATACCTGCGCCGAACATTGCCGACGCAGGAGTCAGGCCGTTGCCGATTATCATAGGCACAGCGATGGTCGCCGCGAGTATCGCCAGCATCTGCTGCATCGCAAAGACTACCAGCTGTCCCGGCTTGGGCCTGTCGCCCACATCATAAATCAGCTTCATCAGCTTTCCACCTTTCGGAAACGATCTTCCTGTTTTTGCCAAAAACAAAGGGGCTGACAAAAGTCACGCCCCTTTGGGTTAGGTTGGTTTTTACTTCTCGTCCAGAACAGATGTGCAGTTCGGGCATCTTGTAGCCTCGATATTGATGTCTGTCTTGCAGAAGGGGCAAGCCTTTGTGGTAGGAGCAGCAGCCTCTTCTTCCTTCTTGCCGATCGACATAGCCTTGTTGATGGCCTTGAGCAGCAGGAAGAGAACCAGAGCCATTATCAGGAAATTGATAACTGCGGTGATGAATGCGCCGTAGTTGAAGACCTGACCCTTGATGGTGAATGCACCGCCGACCTCGCCGTTTCCGGGGATAAGACCCAGCAGCGGGTTGATGAAGCTCTCGGTGAGCGCGGTAACGATATTACCGAACGCAGCACCGATGATAACACCGATAGCCATGTCCATTACATTGCCCTTTAACGCAAACGCTTTGAACTCTTCTAAAAACTTTTTCATAGAAAAACACCTCGCTATTAAATTTTATTAAATTATAACACAATTTCCGACAAATTGCAACAGTTTTTTATAAATTTTTTATCCTTTTTATTCATTTCTTTTTTCTTTTTCCTTTTTCCATTTTTTCCATAGTTTACA
>CAMNBY010000233.1 GCA_946533615.1 uncultured Clostridia bacterium | reverse complement strand
TTCGGCATTACTTAGCCTCCTTAAAACTCAGGCACTTGCCAATAACTTCCCCTGTCCTGAGATACTGATAATTTGGGAACTCAAAAAGCACAGGGCTTACTTTTGTGTAATCCGGCCTGCCCTTTTCGTTTAGGCAGTCCTCTTCAACATAGGTGTTGTCGATAGTGCAGATGAAGCTTTCAAAATTCGGCGTTCTGTAGATGTCGTCCACCCTGCATTCAAGCGATAGATTCGCCTGTTTGATGATCGGCATACCGCTCTCGCCGAGCTCGTACTCGAACAGGCCGGACTTGTCGGCCTTCGAGCCGCTCAGTGAGCCTGCCTTATCAACATCCGGCAGCATCTCCTCGGTCACAAGATTGACCGACAGCCTGCCGTTCTCTTTGATAAGACCGTTGATGAAATGCGGCTCGGCAAGGCTTATGAGCACACGGTCGTGACCGATGATGCCTATGTGTGCCACCAGCGTCCAGGTGGGCTTGCCGCCGTTCATCGTGCCGATCACCGTCACGGGGGTGGGGTAAAGCGCCAGCTTTGTATCAATGCTTTTTTTCATCAGTATCGCTCCTTGCAATTATTCTGACATCGTGTCATTATAGATATTATAGCACCGTTCTGACACGGTGTCAACAGATTTCGGGCTTTTTTTTGCATTTCGTTATAACCCACAACCCGCGGGCGGCGGATTTGTTAAAACAGCCCAATCAAAAGCCACAGGCCGAACAAAAAAGTGAATAGTCAGGCTGCTCGTTCGTGAGCGTCCTGACTATCCACTGTTTGTTTTATGGTTTACTTTGCGGGGCCTTCATTTTTGAAGCTCTTGTTTTCCGCAGGCTCGGAGGGTCTCTTGGCATCTTCGGCAGCTTTGAGCGCCTTGAAGCTCTTTGCAAAGCTGTCGTAGAGCTTAAGGCCGTTGTTGTTTACAGCTTGATCGTAAAGGCTTTCGGAGGTGCTGCGATCCATAAGCTCCTTGAAGGCCTTGCCGCCTGCGATCATGTTCTTGTAAGAATTGAAGGACTTGGGCGAGATGTTCTTTAAGGCGTCCTTCTGGGCGTTTTTGAGAAGCAGGCCAGCGGTGATGACCGCGTATTGCTCAGCGTACTGAGCTTTGTCGGGGGCTGCCTGACCGTTGGCGGCCTTCAGAGCCTCCTGCGCTTCGCGGATCTGCTTTTCAACGTAGTTTTCCTCGGGCTGGTTTTCGGCCTTGGCCTGAGCAGCCGCAAGTGCTATATTGCTGCGCTCCTGAGAGATCTCGCTGCGGGCGGCAGTGTTCTGATCTTTAAGCGCTGTGGTGAACGCCGCAGGAGTGCTGTCGTCGATCAGTGTCTTGACATTTGCGACCTCGGGGGCAAGCTCGGCGATCTTCATGGCGAGGTAGTCCTTTGCAAGCTGGGCGTAATGCAGCCTTGCCTTGCCGTTGGGCTTGTATGCCGACAGCGGGTGGAGCATTCCCGTGTGCTTCTCTTCGTAAACGACCGCTGCGTTATAGGCCTCGCGCATCTTGGAGAGCAGGTCCTCGGGCTTGGTGGTCTCGGCGTTCATTTTTCCGAGATCCTCCATTGCGTTTGAAAAGCTTGTATAGCTTGGGGAGGGATTCTTGTGGTTCTGCTTGTCGCCCGTCATCCACTGGGCGGCTTGTCCAAGGATCATCAGCCCTCTTTGAGCATCAGAAGCGTAGCGTCCCACGACGTTGATCTTCTGGTCGCGGAGCCTGCTGTCCATTGCAAGCTTTTGAATATTGACGCTGCTCTTGGAACGCGCCGCCATCTCGATCTTGATGAATTTGATATCATTCTCGATGTTGGACTTGATGATCCTGTTGTGCTCGTCCTTGATGCTGTCATAGAACTGCTGCTTCTTCTCGACAAAGGCCATTGTCTTGTTTGCGGCCTCAATTGCGGCAGCGGCCTCGTCGCCCTCCTTGCCCTGATATGTATTCCTGAGGTTCTCTGCGGCCTGTCTGAGGATAGTGATGGCGTCCTTAAAGGTGGTGATGTTGACCTCGGCCGTTTTTCCACGCGCAGCATACTTGGCGTAGATAGAATGCGTGTAAAGCGTAAGATGCTCGGGAGTGCCGTACTTTGCGGCGTTTACGATCTCGTTCTTCAGTGAAATGATAGCGGGGTTCTCGTTATCGATGCCGTGTATCTTGCCAAGGTCGTCCATCAGCTTCTTTGCATCGTCTGCAAAAAGCTTCATCTTCTCGGTATCCGCTGCAACCTTTACAAGATCCTTGGTCTTGTAGATCTCGTATTCCTTTTCCTTCTGCTTCAAGGCATCGGCAAGCGCATCGTCCCTGATCTGCTTTATGGGAGCGTGATCTTTGTTTATACTGATTATCAGAGGGTCGCCCACATTCACAGGTTGCCGCGCAATGCTATAGTCGTCAACATTTCCGACATTGCCCTTGCAGAAATCATTCAAAAATTCCTGATTATTCAGGCTTTCCTCCATATCGGGGTATTCCGCAAGCAGGGCATTTTTAACCATAGAATATCTCACGGCATCGGTATTATCCAGAATAGAAACTTCTCCGTTTTCCTGGATAAAGCCAAAATCAGAGAAGACCTGAGCGTAAGCGCCGAGCTTCAGACCCGCGCCTGTCTGAGCGAAGGTCAGCGTCTGTGCGACCTTTCTCTTGTTTTCGGGCTTGCGCATCAGGATCGAGAGCTCGGGGAACTCCCCGTTGTCCATCTTCTGCATATTGCTTCTTATATCCTTCTCGCATTCAACGACGACCTGTGCGTTCTTTGTTTGCAGCGCGTTCATGATACCTGTGACGATCGCCGCGTTCTTTTCGGGAATGGGCTGACCCTGCTCGTGCGCAACAAGACCTTCAATGAATCTCTGGAACTCGGCCCTATCTTCGCCCCCAGCACGATCGCCCTTTATCTCGCGATCGGCACATTCCGCTGCGACCTCTACTATTGCGCCGTAATCTTCCTTTTCAGCAAGTTTTTTTAAGACATCTAAAATTGGCATGATAGTTACCTCCGTTTTTATCGACCTTGGCCGTTTTCATAAGTAATACCCTGCTGGCCGTCAGTTGGGTGCAAGGGCGGAGATCTTCTTTTGAAAAAAAGACTATCGCCAGCGCCCAGAACAGAGCGCAGGCGCCGAACAGCCCCGACTATGCTGTGATACTATTGTAACGCATTACCGTAAAAATGTAAATACTCGAAAAAAATCTGCGGGCGGCTGCACCCAACGCGGCGGCTCGGGGGGTATTACTTATGAAAACGGCAGACGCCGAACGATATTATGGAGGGAAACATTATGCCGGATATTACCGTATACAAGGACCTTGCAGAAAAGCAGAACTACGACGCGATCGTTGAGCTCGCCACGGATTCGTTTACGAGAGTGATATACAACGAACCGAACAGCATGGCGGAGAAGGACACCTTCGAGGCCTTCGTGGAAGATCTGCTCTCGCACGAGCCAAATAAGGCACCCAGCGAGAAGAACGTAAACATCTTCAAGAGCATTATGACCAAGCTCAACGAGAAGTACGCCGCGAACACCGTTGCTATCGAAAAGAGCATACGCGAGAACATCAAGAAGATAAACAACGGCGAGATTGCTGAGCTCTCGCTGCTGAACCACGATCAGAAAAAGGTAAGAAAGGCCGCCGAGACGCTGACATTCTCGCAGACAAGCAATGGTATCAATCAGCAGGCGTATTTCACGCTGATGAACTCTGTTCAGACGCATATCCCGAACGATCTCGCGAACGAGCTTGGGATCTCGGGCGGTGCTGTTGCATACGACTGCAACGAGGCTGTCAAGAACGCGCTCGTATCGGAGCTGAATATAACACAGGCCGAACTTGAAGGCAAGCCCATTATCAACGACCTGATGAAGGCGGAATTCTCAAACGTTGAAAAGTACAACTTCTCGCAGACACCCGTAAACGCGGGCGAGAAGATCGTCGTCTCGACCGACAGGAGCTACGAGGACATCAAGAAGCTTGACGACCACGAGCTGGTCAAGGCGCTTGCAAACAAGGAAAAAGAGCTTGAAGTATTCAAGGCAGCCACGGGCGAGCTGCTCGAGCTTGCAAACGACGGCAAGGCGCTCAAAGACGCTGTCTCGAAGATCCAGGGCTTTAACAGTCAGGCCCCCGCAGCCTCGGCCTTTTCGGCAGAGTTAGAGAACCTGACCAAGTACGGCACCTTGGAATGTGCGTATGAATACAGTATTGATCTTTACTCGGACAAGACGGCGATCAATTATTCAAACAAAGTCACCACCGGCACGTATAACACTATGCTGAAGGCGCTGAAAAAGAAGGCCTCGGCTCTGGAAAAAGAGTACGCGGGACAGGAGACCGACGAAGCCAAGGCCGCTCTTCAGGCAAGCAAGCTGGCCGAGGATTTTGTCACCGCTCACGCGGAGAAGCTCAAGGCCCTCAAGGCAAACTCTGCCAAGCAGCTGGATAATCCCGAGACCGAGATAGAAATTATCAGGCAGGAGCAGCAGAACCGTCTGCTCTCCAACGAGGACTACAGGGCGATAGCAAAGGACTGCGCCCTGAGAGATCAGAAGATCAACCAGATCGGTCGCTACATCGACAAGGCGCAGCGCGGCCTGAACATACTCTCGAACGCGGCAGAGTGGATGACGGCGGACAAGCAGACACACGGCCATCCCTCGACAAGCTACACAAACTTTGCGACGGCAATGGCTGAGCTCAAGGATATGAGCGCGGGCGGCACGACCCCCGACGAGCTGCTTGCCAAGATGCAGCAGACCTATGACGCGGCAGTGGCTTACGAACAGCAGCACACACAGGGCTGGCACCCCTTCACGGGACTCACCGACAAGGGCAAGGACCGTATCCGCTATTCGCGGCTTGCAAAGGACGTGCTCGGTAAGAAGATCGCCGAGCTGACCCCAATGGTCGAGAAGCTTAAGCCGCAGCTGGACGGCATGAGACCCGAGAACCGCAAGACGGTGCTTGAAATGGAGAACCAGAACGACCGTCAGATTATGAACGAGACGCTCGTTACACTCAAGGAGCAGGCCGACCGCAGCAAGGCAGAAAAGCAGACGGCGGGAGACTTCCTTGACAAGCAGATAAGCGACGCTCAGAATGCGCTTAAAAACGCAAAGGAGCAGGCAGGCGAAGGCAGCTATCCCGACAAAGAGGCCTTCAAGGCACAGTATGCAAAGGTGATAACCGCCATGATGCTCAAGGTCGCGTCCAACAGATCTAAATATGTTCCCAAGACAGACGGCTTTGAGAACCTGTGCAAAAAGACGGAGGACAGCGCAGGCTTTGACGCTCTGGTAAAGGGCTCGACTCCCGAGCAGCTCTACAAGGCGGCCACGGTCAAGGAAGGCCAGCAGCTTTTCCAGAACTTTACCAACGCGCGTGCAGACATCAAGCAGGCAGAGGCAAACGCAAACGACAAGCAGCCCGCACAGCCCGCCAAGGGAAAGGACGGCAAGGCCATCGGCACAGGCATGTGATAGCTGAAAACAAATAATGAAGAGTGAGCAGCTGAGGCGGTCTTACGCCTTGGCTGTTCACTTTTTTGCGCAAAAAACACCGCGATGCCGCTGCCGACATCACGGTGCCTCACTATCAAAAAAAGTTTTACATACTTGCTTTCAGAACCTTGACGATCTCGTCACGGTCAAGCACCTTGTAGCCGCCGTCCAGAATGATCGTGCCGTCGGCGATGCCCTCGATCATATCCTCGGTCGCGCCGAGGTCGGAGAGCTTCATCACAAGGCCGAGCTCCTTCATCCAGCTCTCCATTGCCGAAAGACCGTCGGCGGCGAGCTGCTCGTCTGTCCTGCCCTCGGGAGAAACGCCCCAGACCTCTGTTGCAAAGCGCGCAAACTTTTTCAGGCCGTATGGCATGATATAGCGGTAATAAGGCAGGGAGACCGCCGCAAGGGTCATGCCGTGGGTGGCGTCGGTATAAGCGCCCACCGACTGCCCGAGCATATGCACCATCCAGTCAGTTGACTTTCCGCGGGAAACAAGGGTGTTGAGCGCCCAGGTCGCTGTCCACATGATGTTCGAGCGTGCCTCGTAATCCTGCGGGTCCTTGACGGCGATGCGGCTTGCGCGGATAAGTCCCCTCATCAGCCCCTCGCTGATGTAGTCGGAGGTGTTGTCGTCCTCACCCGAGAAATACTGCTCGCAGATGTGGTTCATGATGTCGTAGATGCCTGCGACCATCTGATACTTCGGGAGGGTCATGGTGTAGCGAGGGTTCAGGATCGAGAATTTCGGCATCACGTCGTCGCCGAAGACGTGACCGATCTTTAAGTGCTTCTCGTGATTTGTGATTACAGCGCCGCCGTTCATCTCGGAGCCTGTGCCTGCCATTGTCAGTATGCAGCCGACGGGAACTATCTCGCAGTCGGGCTCCTCAAAGCGGATATAATATTTCTCCCACGGGTCGTCGTCACAGTGGACGGAGACCGAAACGGCCTTTGAATAATCGCAGACCGAGCCGCCGCCGACAGCAAGGATAAGATCGGCGCTGCTCTCGCGGGCGATCTTCACGCCCTCGCGGAGCTTGTCCACTGTCGGATTAGGCATCACGCCCGACACCTCTGCAACGTTCTTGCCGCTGTCCTTGAGTATCGCGGTGATCTCGTCATAGAGGCCGCTTTTCTTGATCGAGCCGCCGCCGTAGACCAGCAGAACGTTGCTGCCGAAGTTTTTGAGCTCGTCCTTGAGGAAGCCGAGGGAGTCCTCGCCGAAATAGAGCTTTGTGGGGTTGTGATAACTGAAATTGCCAAGCATTGAAATTCCTCCTTTGATGAATTGTTTCCGTTATCATTATATCACAGAACGGGGAAGATTTCAAATACTTATTATCTATCGGGGGTATTCCGATTCTGAATAACAAAGCGCCGCCCCGAAGACAGCGAGGCGGCGGAGAGTTTTCTGTTTCAGAGCTTTTCAAGCACCCTGCGAATGTCGCCGTTGATGCAGATGCTGCGGGCGGCGATCTCGTCGGGAGCGTAGGCCTCGTCGAAATTGACGCAGGCATAGACGGCGTTTTCGTTTGCAAAGGTCATGCGCCAGAACGGGTACTTGATTATGACGGGCGTGTTCATGCCTACGCCAAGCTCGAGGAAGAGGACGTGCTGCCCCTCATGCTCTGCGAGGAACCTGTCGTATCTTTCAGCCGCCCTGTGCCAGCCCTCGTCCTCGACGAAGGTATCGTCGGCCCGGAGGTTCATACTCATCGGCTTTCCGCAAACGGGACAATGCGGCACGAGCTCGGCTGGTATCTTCATATCGCGCTGCTGCTCGAACATCGCCCTGACAGCGGCTTCGTTGTCATAGGTCTTGTTATGGCAGGGCTCGCTGCACTGCCAGAGGCCGTAATCGCCCTGTGTGTAAAAGAGGCGATGCTTGTCGAAGCCCGCTTTCTGAAACTGGTGATCGACGTTTGTGGTCAGGACGAAATAGTCCTTGTCCTTCACCAGCCCGAAGAGCGTCTTGTAGGTGCCGTTGTCCACGTCCATATAGCGGTTGATGAAGATATAACGCGACCAGTAAGCCCAGCGCTCCTCGGGAGTCGGGAAGGGAAAGAAGCCGCCCGAGTACATATCCTTGAAGCCGTACTTCTCCACGAAATCGGCGAAGTATTCATTGAGTCTTTCGCCCGAATACGTAAAGCCCGCAGCAGTCGAGAGCCCTGCTCCCGCGCCGATAACGACGGCATCAGCGGAGTCGAGCTCCTGCTTCAGCCTGCTGATATTGTCTGTCATTTCCATCACCCGCTTTATGGTTTTTAGATCAATAGATCACGGCGTCGTTTGCCGTGTACTCCTCGAGAGAATTCTCACGCACCTGAATGCAGGCGTAGCTGATTCCCTGATCTGCGGCGGCCGAGAACTGTCTCTTTGCGGCAGGCGAGATGCGCAGGAAGTCCCCTGCCGAGAGCGCGACCGTTTCGCCGTCGATGACAGCGCTGCCCTTTCCCGAAAGGATAATATATATCTCCTCGTTCTTCTTGTGCGAATGAACGAAAGGCACTCCTGCACCTGCGGGAAGATTGTTCACGCTGATCTCTGCGCCTGTCAGGCCAAGAGCGTCGTGCAGCTCTGTTCTTGCGTCCTGTCCTACGTTTACCTTGCTGAAATTGCTCATGATGATTACCTCCGTAAAAGTGTTCTGTTTGTTGTAACCCTCTCGATTACAACTATATGATAGCACATGAGAGTTGTAATGTCAATAGTTACAACCAAACTTTGTAAGCTTGTACAAAAAGCGGCGGCTTTTGTTGTAAGTCTTGACATTACAGCCAAGCTGTGCTATAATAATACCAGCAAAAAGTGAAAGGAGACAGGCTATGCAGTTTTCATCAAGATTTACAATTGCCACGCACATACTGGTCTGCGTCGCCATGTTTCAGGAGGAGCAGAAGATGACGTCGAATTTCCTTGCAGGAAGCATACAAGTGAACCCCGTGGTCGTCCGCAATGTGCTGGGTCAGCTTTCAGATGCGGGCATCGTCGGGATACGCGCAGGCGTTGGCGGCGCCTTTCTTGCAAAGCCCGCCGAGGACATCACCCTGCTGGATATATTCAAGGCTGTTGAAAAGGAAGAGGCGCTGTTCCACTTCCACGAAAACCCCAATCCGCTCTGCCCTGTCGGGAGGAACATCCACTCCGTGATGGACGAGCGCCTCGAAGAGATACAGAACGCCATGGAACAGCAGATGACAGAAACAACTCTGGCGCAGCTTGTCAGCGAAACAAAGGACAGAGCATAATAAGAAGCGGTACCTTGTCCCCTCGGGGCAGGTACCGTTTTTTGATAATTCAATCAGCTCCTGCTGCCTGCAAGCTGCTTTGCTGTTTCTATCAGGCTTCTGTGGCGGAGCTTTCGGGGCTCGAAATGAATGATATTATACACCAGCTGCATCACAAGGCCCGCGCCGAAGGTGCTGAGCACCGTGCCGATGCCGACCTTTCCGCCAAGCAGCCAGCCCGCGAGCAGCACCACCGCCCAGAGCAGCACCTCTACTATGCCGATGGGCACCCTTGGCATTCTTTTACCGAGTCCGATCAGCAGCGAGTCACGCGGCCCGCAGCACTGCTCGGCTGACATATAGACCCACATTCCGAGAGCCATGAACACAAAGCCCACAAGCATGATGACAATACCGAGCCAGAGGCTCTCGTTCTCGGAGAATGGGTTGAAGCTGTTGAACAGCTGCACAAAATTGCCCGTCAGCAGGGCGTCTATCACTGTCCCGAAGCCGATGCGCTCCTTCATCAGCAGGTCTATGAGCAGGACGGTCACGGCGATAAGGGTCATCGAGATACCGTAGTTGAAGGGCGTGTGCTTAGCAAGTCCCATTCCAAGGCAGTCCCAGGGCGCAAGGCCGATGTTTGCATATATCGTAAGATGGACGCCGAAGGCAAAGATCAGCAGCCCGAGAACTATCCTGAGCCAGCCGAAAATGACCTGCCTGCGGCCTGTTGTTTCTTCCATTGTTTCATCTTCCTTCGGTGCTTGATCGCCGTCGCGGCGGCATTACATATTATAGCACATTCCGATCACGATTTCAAGCTCCCGCGCTGATTGACACGGGGGCTCGATTATGATAAAATAGAGCCATACAGATAAGTGCAAAGGAGAGGGTGAAAAGATGCAGAACAAGATAATTGATCTTATCGAGCCCGACAACGGCTGCGAGGGCTTTATGCCGGGAGAAGAGCCGAAGGTGACGCTTGTCCTTGAGGACGGCAGGAGGATACGGGTATATGACAGGCTGGCCTATGAAAAGGGCTGGGACACTGGCAGCGAGATAAGCGACGAGGAGATCGCGGAGTTCTCGGCCGAATGACGGAGACTGACACAGAGAAAGGCGGTGGAGCATGGAAAGGACTTATGTGGCGATAGATCTCAAATCCTTTTACGCCTCGTGCGAGTGCGTGGAGAGAGGGCTTGACCCGCTTGATGCAAATCTTGTCGTGGCCGACATGAGCCGCACTGAAAAGACCATCTGCCTTGCTGTTTCGCCGTCACTGAAAAGCTTCGGCATCTCGGGACGGGCGAGGCTGTTCGAGGTGATACAGAGAGTTGATGAGGTAAACCGCGAACGCCGTGCCAAAGCCCCGAACAACAAGTTCTCTGGCAAGAGCTTTCTCTACTCGGAGCTGGCGGCTGACCCCGCGCTGGAGCTTGACTATGTTGTGGCGACGCCGCAGATGGCACATTACATGAAGCAGAGCGCCGACATCTACGGCATCTACCTGAAATACGTCGCGCCCGAGGACATCTTTGCCTATTCTGTGGACGAGGTGTTTATTGACGCCACGGGCTATCTTGCCGCATATCACACCGACGGCCACGGCTTTGCGCGTATGCTGATACAGGACGTTCTTGCAGCGACGGGCATCACCGCCACAGCAGGCGTCGGAACAAATATGTTCCTCTGCAAGGTGGCGATGGACATTGTGGCGAAGCACATTCCCGCCGACAAGGACGGCGTGAGGATCGCGGAGCTCGACGAGGAGAGCTTCCGCGCAAACTGGTGGAGCCACACGCCCATCACTGATTTCTGGAGAGTCGGAGCTGGCACGGCAAGGCGGCTCGAGACCCTTGGGATAAAGACGATGGGCGACATTGCGGAGCACTCGCTCGACCACTACCGTATCAGAAAGCTCTACAAGCTGCTTGGAAAGAACGCCGAGCTGCTGATCGACCACGCATGGGGATATGAGCCGACGACCATCGCCGACGTGAAGGGCTACAGGCCGTCGAACAACAGCATCACCTCGGGGCAGGTATTGCAGGAGCCCTGCGGCTACGAGCGCACGCGGCTAATCGTCTGGGAGATGGCAGATATGCTCTCGCTCGATCTTGTTGACAAGGGGCTGGTGACGGATCAGATCGTGCTGACCGTCGGCTATGACCGCGATAGCCTTTCGCTCGGAAGCTATCAGGGCGAGGTCGTCAGCGATTGGTACGGCAGAAAGGTGCCGAAGCACGCTCACGGCACGATCAACCTTGACCGTCACACAGCCTCGACCAAAAAGATAGTTGATTCGACGATGGAGCTTTTTGACCGCATCATCGACAAGAGCCTGCTGGCAAGGCGGATAAACCTTGTTGTCTGCAACGTTATCCGCGAGAGCGAGATCCCCGAGAGCGAGGGCTTTGAGCAGCTGGACTTCTTCAATATGCAGACCGAGCAGGAGATAATAGAGGACAATGAAGCGCTCGAAAAGGAACGCGCCTTACAGGAGGCGATGCTCAAGATCAAGCACCGCTTCGGGAAGAACTCTGTCCTCAAAGGCAAGAACTACACAGAGGGCGCCACGGCCAAGGAACGCAACCGCCAGATCGGCGGACACAAGGCATAGATAACGAAAAGAGCTGCCGCAGCGACAGCTCTTTTTTATTACCCTGACGCATAAAGCTGTATTCAATATAAGTATTTGTAATCGGCTTGGAAATGTGTTATAATCAAGACAGCGAAGGGAGGGCTGCTTGTGAAGAAACAGATAATAATTATTGCTGTGTTGGCTGCGGTGATCGCGGCGGTGCTTTGCTTTTTCCTGCTAAGACGCGAGAAAACAACCGACAGGCGCATCACCGTCACCGTGAACGGAAAGGTCTTCACGGCGGTGCTTTACGACAACAAGACCGCCGACGAGCTTTACGGGCGGCTTCCTCTGACACTTGAAATGAAGGAGCTGAACGGCAACGAGAAATTCTTCGACCTTCCCGAAAAGCTGCCCGCCGACAGCAAGGCAGCTGTACACATCAGCGAAGGCGACATCAAGCTTTACGGTGATGACTGTCTGGTGCTGTTTTATGACAGCTTCGCCAGCGCATATTCCTACACGGACATCGGATACATCGAGGACACCGACGGCCTTGCCGAAGCCCTTGGCAGCGGCGGCGTGACGGTAAGCTTCGGCAAGGAAAGCTCAGCCGAAAGCACACAGACCGAAGCCACGAAAAAGCCCGCCGAAACGACCGAAACTACTGCGACCGCCACGGCAAAAGCGGAACAGCCCGAGGCCACAGAACAGACAACAACAGAAGCACCCGCTCTGCCCATAACCGAGGAGGAGAAGACCATGAAGCTTGAGATCGCAGGAGTTCCCGTCGAAGTTGAATGGGAGAAAAACGAAGCAGCCGCAGCGCTTGAAGAGCTCTGTCGGGAGCAGCCCTTGGAGATACAGCTCTCGATGTACGGCGGCTTTGAGCAGGTGGGGCCGATCGGAACGAGCCTTCCGAGAGAAGACGTCCAAACGACCACCGAGGCGGGAGACATCGTGCTGTATTCGGGAGATCAGATAGTGGTGTTCTACGGGTCAAATTCGTGGAGCTACACAAGGCTCGGCCACATCACAGACAGCGCGGGTCACACCCTCGAAGAGCTGCTGGGCGGGGGAGACGTTACGATAAAGATAAGTCTTGGATAAAGGAGGCAGAACAATGAAAGCGAAACGGTTTTTAAGTGTGCTGGCGGTATGTGCGGGGCTGATGCTCGCGGGCTGCGGAAGTGAGGACTCGTCAAAGACCGCAGAAGCAGGCGGCGACAACGTTGCAAAGGACGGTGCCGTCATGCAGACAGAGGACAAGACCATGCCGACGAGAAAGCCCATGGAGGGCGGCACAAAGATCAATATGTACTTCGGCGACACGCTCATCACGGGAGTGCTGAACGACAGCGAGACAGCCAAGGCGCTGATCGCCAAGCTGCCCTACACTCAGAAGGTCAGCAGGTATTCTCACGACTTCTGCGGCGTAACGGAGGAGCTGCCCTACAACGAGGACGAAGTGCATTACGGCTGGCTCAACGGCGACATCGACTACGCCACGAACGCGCCTTACTTCACGATACTTTTCGAAGACGAAGACAAGTCCGAGCAGTACGGCTATCAGGTGAACATCGGCGTTATCACCTGCCCGCTCGAGACCATCAGCAGCCTTGACGGCGATTACGATGTCAGGATAGAGCTTGCAGAATAACAGAACAGCAGAAAAAGCGGGAGCGCTCAGGTCAGAACCGAGCGCTCCCGTAATTTAGGTAACACCGCACGACCCATGTGCATCAGATGCGCCGTCCAGATTTTCGTCAGATTGCCTAAATTCGACGCAGGCTTGCAAGCGAAGTTCACTTCGCTTTACGCAACGT